>JBOFJB010000195.1:0-5126 GCA_051650465.1 Dermatophilaceae bacterium
GCAGCAGCCTCGAGCAGCACCGGCACGGTCGCCTCGACGACGGTGACCATCCGGGCCGCGCCGTGGGTACGCACGGCGACCAGCGCGGCATCCCACGCCGCCTCGGTACGCACCGGGCCGAGCGCCAGCCCGGCGACGATGTCGTCGACGGCTGCGCAACGGCAGTCCTCGAGCAGCGCCGGCACCGAGCCGTGCGGGTTGTCGGCGAGCACCAGTTTCTGCGCGTTGGTCAGCCCGCCGAGCACGCGCGCCCACGGTGCGGCGACGCCGAGCAGGAGCAGCCGGCGAACCCCGGCACGGTGCGCGGCATCCGCTGACCCCGGGTCAGGCAGGACCCGCAACGCGACCGAGGCGCCCTCGTCGACAAGTGCGGGATACCCCTGCACCACGAGCCCGCCGGCCCGGCCGTCGAACATCTCGGGTACCTCGCCGAACGACCACGTCGTCAGCCCAGACCGCTCTGTCGAACTGCCAGCCTGCGAGATGCCTGCACTGACCGCGCTCCTGGCCGCCACCCGCACCGCATCCATGTCCTTACCCGCGGCGACGGTCTCACCGTCCGCGCCGCACACCCGGAACGTCATCCGGAGGTGCGGCGGTACCGCACCCAGGTCGAAGTCGGCCGGGCCGACCCGCACTCCGGCGCGGCGGGCCAGCACCCGAGCGAACTCCTCGACGAGCGAGCCACGCGCCGGGTCGACCTCGGCCAGCACCGCCCGCGCGGTGTCCGGTACCGGCACGAGGTGGCGGCGGATGTCTTTGGGCAGCGACCGGACCACCGCCACGGCCAGGTCCGCACGCCGGCCGGGAACCTGCCAGTCGAAGCCGTCCGGGCGCAGCCGGTTCAGCACGGCCGCCGGTATATGCACCGTGACCCCGTCGTCATCCGTGCCGGGAGCGAAGGTGTAGGTGAGTTCCAGTTCGAGGTCGTCCTGCCGCCAGACCGGCGGGTAGTCCGACGCCGACACCTCGCCGCCCGCAGACGATGTGAGGTCGGCCTCGGAGAGGGTCAGCAGGTCGGGCTGTCGGCGCTGCTCGCCGCGCCACCACCGGTCGAAATGCCGCTCGGTCACGACGTCGGGCGGCACTCGTCGGTCGTAGAACGCGAACAGCACCTCGTCGTCGACGACGAGATCGCGCCGCCGGGCGCGTTCCTCGAGCCCGGTCACGTCATCCAGGGTCGCCTGGTTACGCCGCCAGAACTCGTGCTGCGGCGCCCAGTCACCCTCCACGAGCGCCGACCGGATGAAGATCTCGCGCGCCGCCTCGGGGTCGGTGCCGGCGTACTGCACGGTCCGGTCGGTGACCAACGGCACCCCGAACAGAGTGACCCGCTCCGTCGCGACCGCGGCACCCGCGGTGCGACTCCATCGTGGCTCGCTGGTCGTGCGGGTCACGACGTGCCTCCCGACCTCCTCGGCCCATTCCGGCTCGATCGCGGTGACGGTGCGGGCCCACAACCGGCTGGTCTCGACCAGTTCGGCCGCCATCACGTACTCCGGCCGTTTGCGGAACAGCGTCGAGCCCGGCGCGACCACGAACCGGGCCCCGCGCGCACCGACGTACTCGCGCCGGACCTCGTCGCGGACCCCGACGTGGGAGAGCAGACCCGCGAGCATGGCCCGGTGCACGACGTCCCACTGGGGCTCAGCGTCGCGTCCCGCCGTAGCGAGGTCGGGGTCGACACCGGCCGACCGGGTGGCTCGACGCAACTGCTGGTGCAGATCCTGCCACTCGCGGATGCGCAGGTAGTGCAGGTGCTCCCCGGTGCACATCCGGCGGAACGCACTGTGCGACAACACGTTCTGCCGCTCGGTGAGGTAGCGCCACAGGTTGGTCAGCGACGCGAAGTCAGACCGTTCGTCCCGGAATCGCGCGTGTGACTGCTCGGCTTGCGCTTCTCGGTCCACCGGTCGTATCCGTGGATCCTGGGTGGACAGCGCGGCGACCAGCACCAGCACCTCGCGGGTGCAGCCGAGCCGGCCGGCCTCGACGACCATCCGGGCGAGCCGGGGGTCGACCGGCAGCCGGGCGAGGGTCCGGCCGACGGGCGTGAGGCGGCGCGCTCGACCGCGACCTCCCCGATCGCGGCGACCCCGGCCGGGCTGCCGGCCTGCCGAAGCCCCGTCAAGGTCGAACGCCCCGAGTTCCTCCAGAAGGCGCACACCGTCCGCGACCTGCCGCGCGTCCGGCGCGTCGACGAACGGGAACCGAGACACCTCGCCCAGGCCGAGCGAGGTCATCTGCAGGATGACCGACGCGAGCGAGGTACGCAGGATCTCCGGCTCGGTGAACTCCGGACGGGCGTCGTGATCCTCGGGTGAATACAGCCGGATGCACACCCCAGGTGCCAGGCGCCCGCACCGACCCGCGCGCTGGGCGGCGCTCGCCCGACTCACCGGCTCGATGGGCAGCCGCTGGACCTTGGTGCGCTGGCTGTACCGCGAGATCCGGGCCGTGCCGGTGTCGATGACGTAGCCGACGCCGGGCACCGTGAGGGACGTCTCGGCGACGTTGGTGGCCAGCACGATGCGCCGTCCACCCGCGCGCTGGAACACCCGGTGCTGCTCGGCTGCCGAGAGCCGCGCGAACAGCGGGAGCACGTCCGTGCCCGGTAGATCGAGGCGAGCCAAGGCGTCGGCCGCCTCGCGGATCTCCCGTTCGCCGGCGAAGAACGCCAGGATGTCGGTCGCGTCCGGGTCGGCAGGGGTCTCGGTCCAGAGTTCCTCGACCGCGTCGACCACGGCGGTCACCTGGTCACGCTCGCCGATGACCCGCTGGTCGCCGTCGGTCTCGACGAGCGGCCGGTAGCGCACCTCGACCGGGTAGGTCCGGCCGGGCACCTGCAACGTGGGGACCTCGCGGATCACCGTGCCGCGGTGGTCGGTGGTGAAGTGCCGGGCAAGCCGCTCCGGGTCGATGGTGGCCGAGGTGATGACGAGTTTCAGGTCGGGACGCCGCGGCAGCAGTTGCCCGAGGTAGCCGAGGAGGAAGTCGATGTTCAGCGACCGCTCGTGCGCTTCGTCGACGACGATCGCGTCATAGCGGCGGAGGTCACGGTCGCGCCGTAACTCGCCCAGCAGGATGCCGTCGGTCATCACCGTGATGCGGGTGCGGTCACTGCTGCGGTCGGTGAACCGGACCTGATAGCCGACCAGGCCACCGAGCTCGACCTCGAGTTCGGTAGCGAGGCGTTCGGCGACCGACCGGGCCGCGATGCGCCGCGGCTGGGTGTGACCGATCCGGCCGCGGGTTCCCAGACCGAGTTCGAGGAGCATCTTGGGGAGTTGGGTGGTTTTTCCTGAGCCGGTCTCACCGGCTACCACCACGACCTGGTGTTCGCGGATGGCGCCCAGGATGTCGGCGCGCGCCGCGACAACCGGAAGATGCTCCGGATACCTCAGCGATGCCGGGTCGACCGGACCCGTCAGTGGCACACCGACGCTGGTCTCTCGCGGCGGCGACCCCATGCGCTCGAGGATAGGTCGGCGACCATCCGGGTCACGAAAGGTCCTGTCCGGCAGGCTATCCGTCGTCGACTCTGCGCCTGCGGCAGCCTCAGCTACCCGCGGCAGCCCCGGCATGATCAACTGCCTGCTCCGCGCTCCCGTCGGCAGCACCGGACCCGCTACCGCTGGCCGCGGCGAAACCGGCGTCCAGATCGGCGAGGATGTCTTCGACCGACTCGATGCCGACGGCGAGGCGCACCAGGCCCGGGGTCACCCCGGCGGCCAGGCGGTCGTCATCCCCGCCCTGGCTGTGCGTCGTGGACGCCGGGTGGATGGCGAGCGAGCGGACGTCGCCGATGTTCGCGACATGGCTGTGCAGGCTCAGCCCCTCGACGAAGCGCTGCCCGGCGTCGATGCCGCCGGCGATCTCGAAGGCGAGCACGGCACCGGCACCCTTCGGGGTGTACTTGTCGGCGAGCGCTTTACCGGGCTGACCGGCCAGCGAAGCCCACCGGACCGACTCGACCTGAGGGTGCGCCTGTAGGTATTCGGCGACCGTGCGGGCGTTCGCGACGTGCCGCTCGACGCGCAGGCTCAGCGTCTCGACGCCCTGGGCGATGAGGAACGCGTTGAATGGGCTGATGGCCGAGCCGAGGTCGCGCAGCAACTGCACCCGGGCCTTGAGGATGTAGGCCAGGTTGGCGCCGAGGACACCGCCGACACCGAGGTCGCGCGCGAACACCAGCCCGTGGTAGGCCTCTTCGGGGGTGTTGTAGTTCGGGAAACGCTCCGGGTCCTTGCCGTAGTCGAAGGTGCCGGCATCGACGACCACCCCCGCGATCGAGGTGCCATGACCGCCGAGGTACTTGGTCGCCGAGTGGATGACGACGTCGGCACCCCACTCGATCGGCCGGATGAGGTACGGCGTGGCGATGGTGTTGTCGACGACGAGCGGTACCCCGACCTCGTGCGCGACCCCGGCGACGCCCTCGATGTCGAGCACTTCGGCCTTGGGGTTGGCGATCGTCTCGCCGAAGAACGCCTTGGTGTTCGGCCGTACTGCCGCCCGCCAGGCGCCGAGGTCGGTCTGGTCCTCGACGAAGGTGACGTCGATCCCGAGTTTCTTCAGGGTGAACTTCAGCAGGTTCACCGTGCCGCCGTAGAGGGCGGCGCTGGAGACGAGGTGATCGCCGGCCTCGGCGATGTTCAACAAGCCGAGGGTGGTCGCGGCCTGCCCGCTCGACACCAGCAGCGCCCCGACGCCACCTTCGAGCGCAGCGATCCGTTGCTCGACGGCGTCCTGAGTGGGGTTCATGATCCGGGTGTAGATGTTGCCGAACTCCTTGAGCGCGAACAGGTTCGCCGCGTGCGTCGTGTCGTTGAACACGTAGGAGGTGGTCTGGTAGATCGGCAGGGCACGGGCCCCGGTGGCACTGTCCGGCACTTGCCCGGCGTGCACCTGGCGCGTCTCGAAGCCCCACTGCGTCGGGTCGGTCATGATCGCTGCTCCTTCTCGGGTGCGGCGGTCGCGAGGCCGACGCACGTCACCGTGGTTCGGCGGGAGCCGGATGGTCCCGCGCTTGCGGGCGGCGGATGCCGCACGCCAGGTCTTCACCCGGGGCACCCCACCGCGGAAGGAGGGTTGCCGGCCAGCGAGCCGGGGCTTGGCGCTGGCGC
>JBOFJB010000196.1:0-1552 GCA_051650465.1 Dermatophilaceae bacterium
TCGCCCGCAGCGCCGGTGTCCCGCTGAACATCGCCGAAGCCGCCCGGGTGGTCATCGAGGGAGAGCCGCGGCCGGTCGACGTGCTGCTCGACGAAGTCGGTGGGGTCGTGGTCGACCATGTGCAACTGGGAGCCGGCGCCCGCGCCGGCAAACAGGCCGAGGCCTGGACCCGTCGGCTCGGTCGGCTGAACCTCGGCGGGCTCGACCTCGGGCGATGGGGTGGGGCGATGGGGGTCGTCCATACCACGCTGCGACCGACCGCGCTGCGGCTCAGGGTCGAGATCGACGGCGACCTGATCAACGACTGGGATCAGCCGCTCGCGGGGATCGCCCTCGGCAACGGCACCCGCGCCGGCAGCGCGCATCAGCTCGATGCGGGCCCGGACAGCGGGCTGATCGACGTGACGGTGTCGCGCGCGACCGGACTGCTCACCCGAGCCGACCACCTGGCGCGGGCCGCGCTTGGTCGGCGATCGCATGGCGAGGACGTTCTCCACCTGCGCGGGAAACAGGTCACGGTCACGGGCGAGCCGTTCTACTGCTGTGCCGACGGCGAGGTCTACGGACCCGAACGCCGCCGCTGCTGGCACGTCGAGTCGGCCGCCTACTCCCTGCTCCTGCCCTGAGGCTCCGGTGCTGCTCCGAGTCGGTCGGCCGGGACTCGGGTAGCGTTTCGCCGGTCGGCAGCATCGACTCCGGCCACCTCGGACCCACCAGTAGCTCGAATCCACCACTCTCGAATCCATCAGCAAGGAGCACCGCAGCCATGTCGCGATCCGCCGACCGCACCAGCGAGCCGACGGATTGGGTCACCCGCGCCGCGGACAGGGCGATCGAGCACGCCAGGCTGGCCGCGGGAGCCGGCACCGAAGTCCCCTCCGAGATCCGGGTCACCTGCGCCTCGGGGATCAGTCCCAGCGGACCCATCCACCTGGGCAATCTTCGGGAGTTCCTCACCGTGCACTTCGTCGCCGAGGAGATCCGGCGACGAGGCATCGCGGTCCGGCACCTGCAGAGTTGGGACGACTACGACCGTTTCCGTCGGGTGCCGCACGGTGTCGACGAGTCCTGGACCGAGCACGTCGGGAGGCCGCTCTCCGCGGTCCCCGACCCGTGGCGGTGCCACCCGAACTGGGCCGAGCACTTCAAGGCACCGCTGCGGGCCGCGTTGACCGAGATGGGGTGCGAGATGGTCGAGATCGACCAGACCGGGATGTACACCTCGGGCGCCTACCGCGACCAGATCCTCGAGGTGGTCCGCCGCCGGGCCGAGATCGACGCGGTGCTCGGTCGCTACCGCACCAAGGCGCCGGTCCCGGCCAGCGAGCAAGAGGCCGCCGCCCTCCGAGAGTCGATACTGGGGGACTCGGTACTGGCCGACGCGGCAGGCGCCGACGACCCGACCGGCGGGACCGAGTCGGAGGAGTTCCGCCGTTTCCCGTTCAAGCCGTACTGCCGGCAGTGCGGCCGCGACACGGTCGCGATCACGGCGTACGACGAGGACACCACGGACCTTTCCTACGTCTGCGAGAAGTGCGGCTTCGAAGGCGTC
>JBOFJB010000197.1:0-4029 GCA_051650465.1 Dermatophilaceae bacterium
CAGGGTGGCGAGGGTGGCGTTGTCGGTCAGGTCGTTGACAGCGACGACCTCGATGTCGGCCCCGGCGGCCTCGACCGCACGGTAGAAGTTCCGACCGATGCGGCCGAAGCCGTTGATGCCTACGCGAACGGTCACGAGATGATGCCTTCCGGTGAGAGCGTGGGTGCCGCGACAGTGGGCACTAGTCCGGGAACACCCTAGACCGGGGACAGATGACGTCCTCCATTGTCCGTACTGCGGGCGGGACCGGATGTCGGCGACTGCCGCTGGGACGGGCATCCTGCGCATCGATCCACACCGTCAGGGGCCGACGGGACGACCGGCCCGTGCGTCAACTGTCGAGCATCTCCGCGGTGAGCACGGCCTCGGTGTCCGGTACGCCGTCGTCCTGGGCGCGCTTGTCGGCCATCGCGAGCAGCCGCCGGATGCGGCCCGCGACTGCGTCTTTGGTCATCGGCGGCTGGGCGAGCTGGCCGAGTTCCTCCAGGGATGCTTGCTTGTGGTCGAGCCGGAGCCGGCCCGCGTCGCGGAGTTGGTCGGGCACGTCGGTGCCGAGGATCTCGAGCGCCCGCTCGACCCGAGCGCCGGCCGCCACTGCCGCACGCGCCGACCGCCGCAAGTTGGCGTCATCGAAGTTGGCGAGCCGGTTCGCCGTGGCGCGCACCTCACGACGGATCCGGCGCTCCTCCCAGGCGAGCACCGCCTCGTGAGCCCCGAGCCTGGTGAGCATCTGAGCGATCGCGTCACCGTCGCGGATGACGACCCGATCCACGCCCCGGACCTCGCGGGCTTTGGCCGGGACATTGAGCCGGCGGGCCGCCCCGACCAGCGCGAGCGCTGCCTCAGGACCGGGACAGGTGACCTCGAGCGCCGACGAGCGGCCTGGTTCGGTGAGCGAGCCATGTGCGAGAAACGCACCACGCCAGGCCGCCTCGGCATCACAGACCGAACCACTGACCACCTTCGGTGGCAACCCGCGGACGGGTCGGCCGCGACTGTCGACGAGCCCGGTCTGCCGGGCGAGGACCTCGCCGTCGTGGACGACGCGGACGACGTAGCGGCTGCCTTTACGTAGGCCACCCCCCGCGAGGACCAGCACCTCCGGGGTGTGGCCGTACATCTCGGCGAGTTCTCGGCGGAGCCGGCGGGCGGAACTCGCCGTGTCGAGTTCTGCTTCGACGACGATGCGTCCGCCGATGATGTGCAGACCCCCGGCGAACCGGAGCATGGCCGCGACCTCAGCCTTGCGGCAGCATGGTTTGGTGACGTCGTGCCGCGAGAGCTCGTCCTTCACCGCGGCCGTCATTGCCATGCCGGTCATCCTGCCACGGCTCACCGGGGCTCCCCGGGGGCAGTCATGAGGTCGCGGAGGGCGGCGGCGTAGCGCAGCGGGTCGTGGGTCCCGCGCTGGTCGCGTCGGCTCACTGAGGCGAGGTGCAGCGCGGCTCCGAACCGCGCACAGCGCGCGGCGAGTTCGCCCTGGTCGTCGACGACCGCAGGGTCGGCGAGTACCGCATCGACGCGAAGACCGGGCGCCATCGCGGCGAAGGCATCGACCAGACCGACCGCTCGAAGTCCTGCCGTCTCGCCGGCTCCTGGATCGAGATTGAGGACGAGGAGGCGACGCGCGCGAGTGACGTCGAGGGCCTCCCGGACCTCCGGCACTAAAAGGTGTACAGCGACCGAGGTGAACCAGGAGCCGGGACCCAGCACCACCCAGTCGGCGCTCCGGATCGCCGCGACCGACTCGGGGTAGGCCGGCGGGTCCCGCGGGTCGAGCCGGACCGCGTCAACGTGTCCGAGGGTCGCAGCCACCTCAGCCTGTCCCCGGAGTGTCCGCACCGCGGCGGGGTCGTCCGGGTCAAGACCGCTGACATCGGCTTCGATGGTCAACGGCACCGCGGCCATCGGAAGCACGCGGCCCCGGGCCTGAAGCAATCTGCCGACGAGGTCCAGACCGGCGACCGGGTCGCGGTACAACTCCCACAACGCGACGACGATGAGGTTGCCGAGGGCGTGCCCGCCGAGCGCTCCGGTTCCAGCGAAGCGGTGCTGGAGCACATCTCGCCAGGTGTGGCCCCACTCGGTCTCACTACACAGGGCGGCGAGCGCCATCCGAAGGTCACCAGGTGGCAGCACGCCGAACTCCGCCCGGAGGCGGCCGCTGGAGCCGCCGTCGTCGGCAACAGTGACGATGGCGGTGATCTCGTCGGTGACGTACCGGAGCGCTCCGAGGGTGGCGGCCAGGCCGTGCCCGCCACCAAGAGCGGCGACGATCGGCCCACTCACTCGCGTCCCAGGTCGCGGTGGACGACGAAAGTGGCGACCTGGTCGTCGGCGAGCCGAGTGGCCACCTCGCGACTGAGCGCCACGGAGCGATGCTTGCCGCCGGTGCAGCCGAAGGCCAGGGTGGCGTAGCGACGACCCTCACGGAGGTAGCCCGCGGTGATGGGCCTCAACAAGTCGACGACTCGGTCCACGAACTCGGCGGCTCCTTCACGCCCGAGGACGAACTCGGCCACCGGGGGGTCGACGCCGGTGAGCGACCGCAACTCCGGCACCCAGTACGGGTTGGGCAGGAACCGCATGTCGAAGACGAAGTCGGCGTCGAGCGGCACGCCGTACTTGAACCCGAACGACAGCAGGGCCAGCCGCAGGCTCGCTCCGCGCCCTCCACCGAGAAGCGGTGTGAGCTTGCGACCGAGCTGGTGCACATTAAGCCCGGAGGTGTCGATGACGACGTCGGCCACCGCACGGAGGTCGCCCAGCAGGTCGCGCTCCTTGTGGATTCCGTCGAGGAGCCGCCCGTCCCCTTGAAGTGGATGTGGTCGTCGCACACTCTCGAAGCGCCGGACCAGGGCTTCGTCGGTAGCGTCGAGGAACACCAGTCGAGGGCTCCAGCCGGTAGCCCGAAGCGCAGAGAGCCCCTCCTGGAGGCCGGTGGTGAACGGCCGGGCGCGAACATCGACGACCGCGGCGATGCGCAGGTTGCGGGCCATCGAGTCGCGGGCCTCTGACCCGAGGTCGGCCAAGGCGGGGATCAGCCGCGGCGGGAGATTGTCGACGACGTACCAGCCGTGATCTTCCAGCACGTTCGACGCCGTCGACCGTCCGGCTCCGCTCATCCCGGTGACGACGATGAAGTCGCCGAGGTGCGCGGCGTCGGCCTCGGAGGTGAGGACGCGGGAGCGGTCGATCGGCTCGCCCTCGCTCACGCTCCAACTCCTTCATCGTCGACGACCTCGCCGGTGGTCAGGTCCACGGCGGGGGTGGCCGGGACCGTCGCGGCCAACTCTGCCGCAACCACCCGGGCGAGCGCAGGCCCAATGCCCGGAACAGCGGCGAGCTCCTCGGCCTGGGCGGACCGGATGCGAGTGACCGAACCGAACGCGGCGAGCAGAGCCTTCTGCCGCTTCTCGCCGAGACCGGGAATGCCGTCGAGTTGGCTTCTGGTCATCGCCGCCGACCGCCGTTGCCGGTGGAACGTGACGGCGAAGCGGTGCGCCTCATCCCGCACTCTCTGGAGGAGATAGAGCCCTTCGCTGGTGCGCGGCAGCACGACCGGGTGCTGGCCGTCGGGCAGCCAGACCTCCTCGAGGCGTTTGGCGAGTCCGACGACCGGCACATCGACGACACCTACCTGCTCCAGGGCGCGAGCGGCCGCGTTGACCTGGGGCAGGCCGCCGTCGACCACGACCAGGCCCGGCCGGTAGGCGAACCGACCGGGCCGGCTGCCGTCGGCCGGCCCATGAGCGGATGCCGTGGAGCGGTGACGCTCGGCGTCCTCCTCGCGCAACCCGCGGCGAAAGCGCCTGGTGAGAACCTCGTGCATCGCCGCGGTGTCGTCTGCGGCGCCGTTCTCGTCGCCTCGAACGATGAACCGGCGGTACTCGGACTTGCGGGGCAGGCCGTCCTCGAAGACGACCATCGACCCGACGACCTGGGTGCCCATGACGTGGCTGATGTCGAAGCACTCGATGCGCAGCGGAGCCTCGTCGAGGTCGAGCATCTCGTGGAGCTGCTGGAGCG
>JBOFJB010000198.1:0-7462 GCA_051650465.1 Dermatophilaceae bacterium
TACTCCACCGCGCAGAGCGCACCCACGACCCACGACACCTCGCGCTCCTCGACCTGGTGCGGGGCCGTCTCCGACGACCGGAGCGTCTGGCGGCTGCGCCTGTGCCACTCCTGGAGCTGACCATGGACGACGGGCCGAACCTGTGCTTCTTCAGCGCGACCGCCCAGCTCACCGGCGCCACGGACGCGACCCTCGATGGGCTCCATCTGGAGATCCTCCTCCCGGCCGACGCCAGCACCCGGACCCTGCTGACCAGCAGCATCACCGCCCACCCCTACCGCATCGCCGGCGGCTGACCGGCCGTCCGGACGACGTTCCCCGCCAGCCGTGCCGAGCGAGGAGACCCGCGAGCACGGGCACCCCTCGGCCTGTACCGACCGGCGAGGAACCGGCGTCGAAGACCGACCGTCGCCAGGGCGCGGGACTACGCTCGGCGTCGCCGGGCGTTCTTCCCGGCGACGCGGTCGCATGGGCGGACGCACGAGCACGAAAGGGACGCGCGTGATCGCAGCCCTCACCGGGATGGGCCTGTCGGCGGCGGCCGGCCTCAACGCCTACATCCCGTTCCTCGTCGTCGCGCTGCTCTCTCGGTACACCGACGCCGTCACCCTGCCGGCCGGGTACGAGTGGATCGAGAGCCCATGGGCGATCGGCATCGGCGCGGCGCTGCTGCTCACCGAAGTCGTGCTCGACAAGGTGCCGGCCGTCGACACCATCAACGACACGGTCCAGACCTTCATCCGGCCGAGCATGGGCGGGCTGGTCTTCGCGGCCACGACAGCGGCGTCCGAACTCGACCAGTCCGCGTGGATACGCGAGAACTCCTGGGTGGCAGTCGTTCTCGGCGTGGTCATCTCCGGGCTGGTGCACACCGGCAAGATGGCCGCCCGCCCAGTGGTCAACACCGGCACGGCTGGGTTCGGCGCACCGGTGGTATCGACCGTCGAGGACGGCGCGTCGCTGGGCCTGTCGTTCGTCGCCGTGCGCGCACCGGTATTCGTCGTCGTGGCGCTGGGCCTGATGGTGTGGTTCCTCGGATGGAGTTGGCTCACCTTCTGGCGCTGGCGGCGCGCCCGGCGCGAGTTAGCCCACCTGTCATCCGGATGATGGCCGCCCGCGACCTCGGATGACGGCCTGCGGCGGCCATCGATAACAGCCACTCGCGCCCCGAGACCGACGCGGCCCGCCCAGCGCGAGGTTGGGGATGCCGCGTCGCCGCCTACGCTGGCGATCATGCGGCGCCGTCATCTCACCGAGACGCTGCTCGTGCTCGGGGTCTCGCTCGGGTCGTCGGCGGTGTACGCGCTGCTGCAGATCGTCGACCGGCTCACCCGGGCCGAGTCGCTCGGTTCCCAGACGACCGCGATGAACTCCTCGGTGACAGCGGAGCGGCCGTGGCTCGACCTCGCCTATCAGCTGGTGGGCATCACGCTGGCGCTGGTCCCGGTGGCCCTCGCGCTGCATCTCCTGCGGCGGGATGACGCCGACGCTCGCCATGCGATGGGGTTCGACCTGCGCCGGTGGGCCGGCGACCTATGGCGCGGGGCGCTGCTCGCCGGCGCGGTCGGCATCCCCGGTCTGGGGTTCTACCTGCTGGCACGCGAACTCGGGTTCAACACGACGATCGACGCATCGAACCTCGGCGGCGCGTGGTGGGTTGTACCGGTGCTCGTGCTCGCCGCGGCGCAGAACGCGGTGCTCGAGGAGGTGGTCATGGTCGGCTACCTGTTCCGCCGCTGGGGCCAGGCCGGCTGGGGGGCGTGGCGCGTCATCCTGGTGTCGGCCCTGATCCGCGGCACGTACCACCTCTACCAGGGCTTCGGCGGCTTCATCGGCAACATCGCGATGGGGGTGCTGTTCGGCTGGTTATACACCCGCACCAGGCGGGTGATGCCGCTCGTCGTGGCACACACAGTGATCGACGTGGTCGCCTTCGTCGGCTACGCCCTGCTCGCCCCCCGCCTCCCCTGGCTCTGACGGATGGCGCGCCACCTCCTTCGAACCGGCACGAGATCATTGCGGGCCAGGCCGGAGCGGCCGCGGCGGGCAGAGTCGTCAATCGACGACATCGGGTGGTGCCCACCCCGATGATGACGACGTGAGATCTCGGACTGACCGCCCACTCGTCCATCTCGACAACCAGATGTCGGCGCATGCTGCCGAACTGAGCAAGATCGGCATCGATGAGCCGGCGGTCGCCTCGCGGATCCACCTCGAGCTCGACGACCTGGACGAGCGGGCTCGTCACCGGATTCGAGCCGAGATGAAGATCGCGCCCGAGCGCTTCCGCGACGAGCTGATCGCATGCCAGGCGTTCCACGACGACCTCGACGGCCGAGATGCAGTGCCCCCGTCGACAGTTCGGGCGCAGATGATCGTGCTGCTGTACACGAGCTTCGTCATGCTCCGGGACTCCCTGCTGGCCCCGGTGCGCAAGGAGGTCGCACCCAACTCCGTGGCCGGGCGCGTTGTCGACTTCCTTAGCAAGGACGAGTTGCGACTCTTCCGTAACAGCATCGCTCACGGCCACTGGGACTACGCTGGGGACTTCAGCGGCTTGGTGTACTGGGCGCAGCCCAGTCGAGGCCTGCCGCACTGTCAGTTCCGGATCGATCAGGCCACGTTCAACTTCTGGCAACGCCTCTCCCGGGCCACGAGTTACGCGACCGTCCTCGCCTTGACCGGCCCGGGCCAGCCAGCACATCGGTGAGTAGCTCCGACCATCCTGGACGTCTCCCGGTAGCGACCCAGGCGCATTTTTAAGCTCGTCGACCGCCAGAGACTCCTGCCAGGAACGAGGCACGTCGTCCACCCCGGACGAAAGGGTTCGCTGCCGGTTCCCTGACGCGGTATGCTCGTTTCGTTGCTTTCGTTGCTTTCGTTTCTTTCGTTCTCTTCGTTGATTTCGTTTGAAGGTGATCCGCCGTGAACGTGCAATCCGAGGTGGCGCAAGCTGATGCCGCCGCGACGGCGCTCGACACGGGCCGGGTTGTCGTCCTGCCCCGAGAGTCAAAGGGCAAGCCGGTCGAGGTGCCTGAGTCGGTGGTGAGGGTCCTTGTCGAAGTGCTCGACCACGCCCGTCGCGGTGAGGCGGTGCGAGTCATCAGCGATGACGAGGAGATCACCACCCAAGAAACCGCCAACCTGCTGGGCGTGTCCCGTCCGTACGTCGTCGGGCTCGTCGACAGAGGCGACCTTCCCTCTCGCAAGGTCGGCAGCCGACGCCGCCTCAAGCTCTCCGACGTGCTGCTCTACCGGGAGATCGACCGAGCACGCCGCCTCGACGCCACGAAGACCCTTGCTGCCCAAGCGCAAGAGCTCGGGCTCTACTGATTTCATGTCCCGCCCGGTGGCGTTGCTCGATGCCAACGTGCTGTACCCGGCGCGGCTTCGCGACCTTCTAATTCGGCTCGACATCGCCGGTCTCTACCAGGCTCGGTGGAGCGGCCAGCTTCTCGACGAGTGCTTCGAGAACCTGGCCGCAAACCGACCGGACATCGCCGAACACCAGTTGGCCCGTACGCGTCGACTCATGAACCTGGCCTTACCGGACGCGACCGTCGGTGGCTACGAAGTGCTGACCGCGACGCAGGACCTGCCTGACCCGGGCGACCACCACGTGCTCGCAGCCGCGATCCGCATAGGCGCCTCCCATCTGGTCACCAGCCACCTGGCTGACTTTCCGCCCGACAAGATTCAGGGCGAACTGTTCGTCGTGTCACCGGACGTGTTCGTCACCGGACTTGCTGACCACGAGATCGAGACAGTGGTGCAGGTCGTCGAGACACAAGCAGGGCAACTCGGTAACCCACCTATGACGACGGCTGAACTCCTCGACGGACTCCGTGACATCGGGTTGACCGGGTTCGCGCACCGCGTACGCGCCGCGGTCGACTGATCCACCGAACCGAACGTGCTCGATCAGAGGTCGCCGGGTCAGGCGCCCTGACGGAGAGCGCTGCGCAGGTCCTTGTTCAGTGTGGAGATGACGTCCTGGGGGATGTCCTTGGGGCAGGCCGTGGTGCAGGCGCCGACGTTGGTGCAGCCGCCGAAGCCCTCGTCGTCGTGCTGGTCGACCATCGAGACCACTCGCGCCATCCGCTCCGGCTGGCCCTGCGGCAGCTCGGCGAGATGGGTGACCTTGGCGCCCATGAACAGCATCGCGCTGGCGTTGGGGCAGGCCGCGACACAGGCCCCGCAGCCGATGCACTCGGCCGCCATAAAGGCGCGATCGGCGTTCGGCTTCGGAACCGGAGTGGCATGCGCGTCCGGAGCCGACCCGGTGTTGGCCGAGATGTAGCCGCCGGCCTGGACAATGCGGTCGAACGCGCTGCGGTCGACGACGAGGTCCTTGATCACCGGGAACGCCTCGGCGCGCCACGGCTCCACGGTGATCGTGTCGCCGTCACGGAAACTACGCATGTGCAACTGGCAGGTCGTGGTCTTCTCCGGGCCGTGCGCCGAACCGGAGATCATCATGCCGCACGAGCCGCAGATGCCCTCGCGGCAGTCGTGGTCGAACGCCACCGGCTCCTCGCCGCGTGCGATGAGTTGCTCGCCCAGCACATCGAGCATCTCGAGGAAACTCATGTCGGGGCTGATGTCGGTGACCGGGTACGTGACGAGGCGACCGCGGTGCTGCGGCCCCTCCTGCCGCCAGATCTTCAGAGTGAGGTTCATTCGATGCCTTCGGATGACGATGAGATGCGGTTCTTCGGTTCGGTGACTCGGGACGACCGCGAGGTCGACAGGGTCCTGGGGCGACCGGCCGTAGGCGCTGGGCGGGACGCCCGACGCGCTACTTGTAACTTCGCTGCTTCACCTCGATGGCGTCATAAACAAGGTCCTCCTTGTGCAGCACTGGCGCGGTCATCTCGCCGTCACCGCCGCCGCCGAACTCCCAAGCAGCGACGTAGAGATAGTCGTCGTCATGACGCAGCGCCTCGCCGTCCTCGGTCTGGCTCTCGGCGCGGAAGTGCCCACCGCAGGATTCGCGGCGGTGCAGAGCGTCGATACACATCAACTCGCCGAGTTCGAGGAAGTCGGCGACCCGGCCAGCTTTCTCGAGACTTTGATTGAGCGTGTCCGCTGAACCGAGCACCCGCACGTTGCGCCAGAACTCCTCGCGTAGGCCGCGGATGAGGTCAATCGCCTTGAGCAGGCCCTCCTCGCTGCGCTCCATTCCGCAGTACTCCCACATGACCGCGCCGAGTTCCTTGTGGAAGGAGTCGACGGTGCGCTCGCCGTTCACCGCGAGCAACCGCTGGGTGCGCCCGACCACCGCCTCCCGTGCCTCGGCGACGGCGACATCGTCATCCCCGATGACAGGGAAGGGCCCCTTGGCGAGGTAGTCGCGGATGGTGTTCGGCAGCACGAAGTAGCCGTCGGCGAGGCCCTGCATGAGGGCCGAGGCGCCGAGCCGGTTGGCACCGTGGTCGGAGAAGTTGGCCTCGCCGGTGACGAACAGCCCAGGGATGCTCGACTGCAGGTCGTAATCGACCCACAGCCCACCCATGACGTAGTGCACGGCGGGGTAGATGCGCATCGGCACCTGGTACGGGTCCTCGCCGGTGATCCGGGCGTACATGTCGAAGAGGTTGCCGTATTTGGCCTCGACGGCGGCCTTGCCGAGCCGGGCGATGGCGTCGGTGAAGTCGAGATACACGCCACGCCGGAAGTCGCCGACCATCGGCCCGACACCACGGCCCTCGTCGCAGACGTTCTTCGCCTGCCGCGAGGCGATGTCGCGGGGTACGAGGTTGCCGAAGCCGGGGTAGATGCGCTCGAGGTAGTAGTCGCGGTCCTCCTCCGGGATCTGCCGCGGGTCCTTCTCGCAATCATCGCGGTGTGCCGGAACCCAGATCCGGCCGTCGTTGCGCAGCGACTCCGACATCAGGGTGAGCTTGCTCTGGTGGTCGCCGCTCACCGGGATGCAGGTCGGGTGGATCTGCGTGTAGCACGGATTGGCCATGTAGGCGCCCTTGCGGTGCGCCCGCCACGCGGCGGTGACGTTGCAGCCCATCGCGTTCGTGGAGAGGTAGAAGACGTTGCCGTACCCGCCTGAGGCGAGCACCACGGCATCCGCGAGATGGGTCTCGACCTCGCCGGTGACGAGGTCGCGGGCGATGATGCCGCGGGCCCGGCCGTCGACCACGACGAGTTCGAGCATCTCGTGCCGCGTGAACTGCTCGACCGTCCCGGCGGCCACCTGGCGCTCCATCGCCTGATAGGCACCGATGAGCAGCTGCTGGCCGGTCTGCCCGCGGGCGTAGAACGTGCGCGACACCTGCACGCCACCGAACGAGCGGTTGTCGAGCAGGCCGCCGTACTCGCGGGCGAACGGCACGCCCTGCGCGACGCACTGGTCGATGATGCTCGCGCTCACCTCGGCGAGCCGGTAGACGTTGGTCTCGCGGGAGCGATAGTCGCCGCCCTTGACGGTGTCGTAGAACAGCCGGAAGACGGAGTCGCCATCCTCCTTGTAGTTCTTCGCCCCGTTGATGCCGCCCTGCGCGGCGATGGAGTGCGCCCGGCGCGGGCTGTCCTGGTAGCAGAACGACTTGACGTTGTAGCCGGCCTCGCCGAGCGTGGCCGCCGCCGAAGCGCCGGCCAGACCAGTACCGACGATGATGACGGTGAGTTTGCGGCGGTTTGCCGGGTTGACGAGCGCGGCCTCGAACTTGCGGGCCGTCCACTTCTCGCCGATCGGTCCGGCCGGTGCGGTGCCGTCGGCGACGGCCTCGCCCTCGGTGTAGAGGCCGTGGGTGAGGGTGCGGTCGAGGATGTCGGTCATGGTGTCTGCCTCACGTGATCAGGCCGGTCTGGATCGCCAGCGGAGGGATGAGGAAGCCGACCCCGACGACCGCGGCGGTGAGTTGGCCCAGCATCTTGGCGCGCCGGTGCGCCGCCGGGCTCTGCGTCCATCCGAGGGTCTGCTGGGCGCTGAACACTCCGTGCGCGAGGTGCAGGGCCAAGGCGACGAGCGCGAGCACATAGATCGCCGTCATCCACGGCACCTGGAAACTCACGACGAGGAGGCGATACGGGTTCTGCTCCACGTCGGCACCGCGGGCATCGGGATTCGGCGAGATCTTCACGATGGTGAAGTGCAGCAGGTGCCACCCGACGAACAGCAGGAGGTAGAGCCCACCCCACCGCATCCACGCGGTGCGCAGGGCGGCTCGTCCGGCGGCGTACTTGGTGCGGCGCGCCGTGCTCGCCCGGCTCCACAGCGCGAACGCCGCGTAGGCGTGCCCGACCAGGCTGACCAGCAGCAGGACCCGCACGATCCACAGCAGGCCGCCGTACGGGAGGAGCGGTTCGCCGATGGTGCGCAGGTGTTCGGCGTAGCCGTTGAACGCCTCCTCACCGGAGAGCACCTTGAGGTTTCCGTACATGTGCATCAGGACGAACCCGACGAACACCAGCCCGGTCGCTGCCATGAGGAGCTTGAGCGCGATCG
>JBOFJB010000199.1:0-24228 GCA_051650465.1 Dermatophilaceae bacterium
TGAACCAGCGGCTGCCGAAGGTACTGAAGGTCCCCGAGGGGGAGCGGTACACCGCGACCGAGAACCCGTTGGGGTTCAACGGCTACTGGCTGGTGTCGCGCGGCGAGAAGACCCCGTGGCGGCTCAAGTTGCGCTCGGCCTCGTTCAACAACGTGCAGGTGCTCACCGAGGTGCTGCCCGGCTGTCTGCTGGCCGACCTCGTTGCTGTGTTGGGCTCGATGTTCTTCGTCGTCGGCGACGTCGACAAGTAGCCGGATGCCGTGCGCTCGCCGCGCGCGTCGGGCCGCCCGGGCCGGCACGGCAGTCCATCCGCGTCGGCGGCGATCCAGCCGGCGGGCCGGTCACCACGCGTCTAGGAAGGCCACCGCGTCCTCGCGGGTGAGGACGTCCGGCGGTCGCAGCGGTCCCCCCGGCCCGGCAGACCCGCCCGGCGCCGCAGGTGCCGCAGCCTCATCCGGCCGATCGCCGCTGACCAACCGCGCCCGCGCCTCCCACACCCGCACCGTCGTCAGAGCACCCGGGATGGTGACCTCGCCAGGGATGCCGGCCCACACCCCACCAGGCAGACGGAACTGACCGGTATAGGTGATGTCGGCCCGGGTCGGATATCCGCCCGGCGAACGGTACGCCGCGATGACGTCACCATCGGGGTACGGCCCTCCCAGCGACGCCATCGGGCCGGCGCTGGCCCCGGCACCGAGGTGGTACATCACTGAGGCGAACACCGGCCGGATCTGCACCCGCACCCCGACCAACGTCACCGTGTCCACTTCCTGCGGCCCGTGCCCGGCATTGCCGACCCGCGCATGCAACCACGTCGGTGCGTTGCACAATGTGCCACCCGGTGGGCTGGTCACCACACTGGCTGTCGCGAACGCGGTGTCCCGGAACGCCTCCCGAATCATCGCCATCGTCAACACCGGCTCCGCCGCCGGCGCGTCCTGGGTACACACCAACCGGTCGTACTCCCACTGCCCCACCGCACCAGCCACCGGACGACCATCCGCACCGACCTGGCGGCGGTAGACGTCCGCGGCGGTCCCCGGCCGGTCCATCGGCAGCCCCTGACACGCGGTCAACGCGTGCGAACAAAAGTTGTACGTCGCAGCCGGTGTCGCCGGGGCGTAGCCAGTGCAGATCGGTACCGATCGGTACTGCCACACGGGACCCGAGGGCCCCGACCCACCCGACACCGGCACGCTCCCTCCCGGCGCCACCCCCGACTCCGGCTGCGACAGCACCACGCGCGTCCCCGCCCCATTGCGGAAACCTCCACGCGTCGTGGGAGGCCTCGAAGGATCAGGAACCGCCGGGATCGCTGCCGGAGCAGCAGCCACAGCGGCAGTTGGCGAGGCATCTGCGGTGACGGCCGGGGCGCCACCCACCACCGTGACGGCGAACAGCACCACCCTGGCCCGCGCCAGCCGCGGACCAGTCACGGGGTCGCCTCCGGTGACGCGGTCCGCGACTCATACGGGGTGTTGTCATCGATGTCGTACATCCGCCAGCCCTCAGCCGTCCAGGACACCCCGACGAGCGAGTCGAGTGCCTCCTCTGGGACCGCCTCGACGACCTGACCGTCGGCATCGACGATGTCCGACGCATTCTGCGTCTCCTTCAAGGCGAACACCAGCCGCACGTTCACGTCCCCGGAGATCTTGGTCAGCGACACCACGTCGCCCGGGTCAGCGGTGTAGCGCTTGCCGTTCTTCACGAAGTCAGCGGCAGCCGCTTCGACTCTCGTGCAGTAGATGCAGCCGAGTCGCTCAACCCCGGCAGCAGCCCTGCGGCTGGTTCAGTCAGAGCCCGGTCGACCTCATCCAGATAGAACCGGATGAACGCCTCGGCACCTGCCACCGTCTGGGACCGCGCCGCCGCCGGCACCACCGCCACCGACGGGGACGGAGCAGGCGAGGCGGTCTCTCCCGCGGACTCCGCCGACTCCGCCGACTCCCGCTGCTGTGCCGCGATCCGCTCCTGCCGCTGGCCATCCCGATACTCGATGAACCCCAGTACCCCGATCGCGGCCACCATCACCACCAGCACCGCCCCGACAACCAGGGACACCTTCCGGTCTCCCGACCTCATCACCAGCCTCCACTCACCCGTCGCAACCGAACTGCTCCACCACAGCCACCGACCACCGTCCCTGGGGAAACATCGGCACCGACCACCCAGCCACCCGCACCCAGCCGCCCGTCCGGCATGCGCATTCTCGACAACCCTCCATCCCCGGGCCAGTACCCACCGGCCGTCACCACGGGTGCCCCAACACGCCTAGTGTGCCAGCACCGCCGCGACCCCAGCCAGCGGCATCAACCGGGGATCGCCAGAACGAACTGTTGACGACGACCGTCAGCCTCGGCGGGTCCCGTGGCCAGAACTGTCGCCGCCGGTGTCGTCTCGCTGACCCCGGTCGCTCGTTCGCCCAGCGTCGTCCCGGTCGATGCGGCACCACTGCTGGGCCAGCATCCCGGCCGAGACGAGCAGCACCGCGGCCACCAGATGCGGCAGCAGGGACAGCAACCGGTCGCGGTTGGCCAGCAGGGTCAGGTCGCCGGCCACGACAAGCACCTGGCCGGCGTACCACCCGATCGCAGCCGCCCCGGTGAGTGCGGCGGCCTGCGCGAGAACCACGGTCCGCGCGGCCCGGAGCGGCTCGATCCACTTACCGCCGCGAGTGTGCCGGCGTACCTGCCGGGCCAGGTAGGTCACCGGCGCGGCGATGACAACCAGCAGCACGCCGGCGACGACCGGCGGCGCCGGCACCAGCGACCCGTCACGGGTGAGCAGGGTGAACAGGACGAAGGACGCGGCGCCGGTGACCACGACGACCGCTGCCAGGGCCTGCGGCCCGATGCCCGCCTTCATCGGGCGGGAGTCCCCGTGCCGTCGTCGCTCCCCGGGTTGCCGCCGTGACCAGCACCCGGACCGCCCCGGCGACGCACCCCGCCGCTGCCGACGCGGCCCACCAGATCAACGACCGCGGTCACCGAATCACCTTGGCGCAGCACGGCATCCGGGTCGACGTCGAGCCACGGCACCAGCACGAAGGCTCGCTGGTGGGCACGCGGATGAGGCAGCGTCAGCCGCGACGAGACGATCCGGACGTCGCCGTCGTTCCGTGGGTCGCCGTACTGCACGAGGTCGAGGTCGAGCGTGCGCGGACCCCACCGCACCTCGCGCACCCGGCCGAACGCGGCTTCCACCGCATGCAACTGCCGCAACAGCGTCGCCGGAGACAACGAGGTGTCACCGACGAGCACCGCGTTGACGAAGTCCGGCTGCTCCGGACCGCCGACCGGCTCGGTGTCGAAGCAGTCCGACACCCGCACGCCACGCAGCCCGGCGTCACCCTCGAGCCGGCCGGCAGCCGCGGCGAGAGTGTCTTGCGGGGCGTGCTCGCCCCGAACGACATTCGCGCCGAGCGCCACGACTACCGGTACCGGCGCACGGCAGCGGGTGACCGAGACGGCCACATCGCCAAACGGCACCGGGACCGGCGCCTGCGGCTTGTGCACCGTGACCGTGACCTCGTCGACCGCCGGGTACACCAGGACATCGGACGCGACCACCTCGGCGAGCCGCTCGATGAGGTCGTACGGCTGCCCTTCGATCCTGGCCAGCACGGATGACGCCACCGCGCCGTAGTCGACAGTCTCACCGAGGTCGTCGCTCGCCCCCGCAGCGGCGAGGTCGAGCGCCAACTCGACGTCCACGACGAACTCCTGCCCCTCGCGGCGCTCGACCTCGAACACGCCATGGAACCCGCGCCCGCGGATGCCGTTGACCCGCACCCGATCTGGCGCGGCCCGGTGCGCATGCTCGGGAGGAACGCCGAGGGCCGGCTCGCTCACGGCATCCTCGTGGCCTGCCCGGATGCCGCGAGCGGGCCCACCGGCCGCCTCGCCCACCGCGGCTCGTCCGACGCGTCGGTGACGTCGAGCATGTCGGTGACGTCGAGCGCGTCGACGGTGCCGCGGACATCGTGCACCCGTACCCCCCAGACCCCATGCCGCGCCGCGTGCACCGTGGTCACCGCGCTGGCGACGTCGCGCTCCAGCGGCGCGCGCTCGGCTCCCGGCATCCGCCCGACCCGTCCGAGGAACGTCTTACGGGAGGCCCCGAGGAGCACCCGCAGCCCCAGCGCGAGCACCTGGTCGATGCCGCGCAGCACGGCCCAGTTGTGCTCCGCGGTCTTGGCGAACCCCAGCCCCGGGTCGAGCACCAGCCGCTCGGGCGACACGCCCGCAGCGGTCAGCACCGCCATCCGCAGCTCGAGTTCGCGGCAGACCTCGGTGACCACGTCGTCGTACACCGCGCGGGTCTGCATGTCGGCACTGTGACCACGCCAGTGCATCGCGACATAGCCGGCGCCGCGCTCGGCGACCATCGGCACCATGTCGGGGTCGGCGAGCCCGCCGCTGACGTCGTTGACGATCGTCGCCCCGGCATCGAGCGCAGTCGCCGCGACCTGAGCCCGCATGGTGTCGATCGACACCGGGCCGACCTCCGCCAGGGCCGACACCACCGGGATGACGCGCCGCAACTCCTCATCGACGCTCGGCCGCCCGGCACCCGGCCGGGTCGACTCGCCGCCGACGTCGAGCAGGTCGGCGCCCTCGGCGACCAACCGCCGTCCATGCGCTACCGCATCATCCGGGGCGAACCACTGGCCGCCGTCGCTGAAGGAGTCCGGGGTGACGTTGACCACGCCCATGACCACCGGCCGGCCGGGGCGCGACGGGCCCGGAAGAGGAGTGGCGACAGGCGTCACCCCTTGCCGCCGACGAGCAGCGACATCGCCTCGGCTCGGGTCGCCGGGTCGCGCAACTGGCCGCGGACCGCCGAGGTGATGGTGCGTGAACCAGGCTTGCGCACGCCGCGCATCGACATGCAGGTGTGTTCGGCCTCGATGACGACGATCGCGCCCTTGACACCGAGATGCTCGACGAGCGCGTCAGCCACCTGGGTGGTGATCTGCTCCTGCACCTGGGGTCGGCGAGCGAACACCTCCACCAGCCGAGCCAACTTGGACAATCCGGTCACCCGGCCCGAGTCGTCCGGGATGTATCCGACATGGGCGACGCCATGGAACGGCAGCAGGTGATGCTCGCAGGTCGAGTACATCGGGATGTCGCGGACGATGACGAGTTCGTCGTGGTCGATCGAGAACGTCGTCGACAGCACGTCGGCGGCGTCCTGCCACAGCCCCGCGTAGAGTTCGCGAGCCGCCTTGGCCACTCGGCGCGGCGTGTCGCGCAGACCCTCCCGGTCGGGGTCCTCGCCGATGGCGAGGAGGAATTCGCGCATCGCCGCCTCGGCACGAGGGATGTCGACCGGTCCGGTCAACACCGCGTCGCCCGAAATGTCATCCACGTCAGGGCTCGACACGCCCACCCTCCGGGCCGGGATCGGAGTGGGCCGGCGCTGCCCCACCCTGCGCTGCGGGTCGGGCACCGCTCGCGGCGGCCTGCTCGATCGCCGCCTCGGTACGTGGGTCGCCAGGGGTGAGATGCGCGCCGCGCGGGGCTCCGGACCCGTTCCGCCCGTTCATCGCGGCTTGTTCAGCGGGGGTGAGCACCGGTGGGACGTCGGAAAGCGTGCGGTGCTCGCTGGAGAGCCACATTGGACGGTGCGGGCGCTTGACGATGTCGGTGAAGATCTCGGCGAGTTCGGCGGCGTTGAGGGTTTCTCGTTCGAGCAGGTCGAGCACTAGCCGGTCGAGCACGTGCCGGTTGTCGTTGACCACATGCCACGCTTCGTCGTGCGCGGAGTCGATGAGGGACCGGACCTCTTCGTCGACGACTCCGGCGACCGCCTCGGAGTAGTCGCGCTCGTGACCCATGTCGCGGCCGAGGAACGGCTGGTCCTGGTTGCGCCCGAGTTTGATCGCCCCGACTCGGGCGCTCATGCCGAACTCGGTGACCATCTTGCGGGCCATCGCCGTGGCCTTCTCGATGTCATTCGCGGCCCCGGTGGTCGGGTCGTGGAAGATGATCTCCTCGGCCACCCGGCCACCTAGGGCGTACGCGAGCTGGTCGAGGATCTCGTTGCGAGTCGTGGAGTACTTGTCGTCAAGCGGCATCACCATGGTGTAACCGAGCGCCCGCCCGCGCGGCAGGATCGTCACCTTGGTGACCGGGTCGGTGTGATTCATCGCCGCCGCGACGAGCGCGTGGCCGCCCTCGTGGTAGGCGGTGATCTTGCGCTCCTTAGCCGACATGATCCGGGTGCGCTTCTGCGGGCCGGCAATGACCCGGTCGATGGCCTCGTCGAGCACCTCATCGTCGATGAGCTTTTTGTCGGTCCGGGCGGTCAGCAGCGCCGCCTCGTTGAGCACGTTCGCGAGGTCTGCGCCCGTCATCCCCGGGGTGCGGCGGGCGACCGCCAGCAGGTCGACCCCAGCCGCCATCGGCTTGCCCTGCCCGTGCACCTCGAGGATGCGGTGCCGCCCGATCATGTCGGGATTCTCGACCGAGATCTGCCGGTCGAAGCGGCCTGGGCGGAGGAGCGCCGGGTCGAGGATGTCGGGGCGGTTGGTGGCCGCGATGAGGATGACGTTGGTCTTGACGTCGAAGCCGTCCATCTCGACGAGCAACTGGTTGAGGGTCTGCTCGCGCTCGTCGTGCCCACCGCCCATGCCGGCGCCACGGTGCCGGCCGACGGCGTCGATCTCGTCGACGAAGACGATCGCCGGCGCGTTGGCCTTGGCCTGCTCGAAGAGGTCACGCACCCGGGAGGCGCCGACGCCGACGAACATCTCGACGAAGTCCGAGCCGGAGATCGAGTAGAACGGCACCCCCGCCTCCCCGGCGACGGCCCGGGCGAGGAGCGTCTTGCCGGTGCCCGGCTGGCCATAGAGCAGGACGCCCTTGGGGATCTTGGCCCCCACGGCGAGGAACTTGGCCGGCTCACGGAGGAAGTCGACGATCTCGTGCAGTTCTTCGACTGCCTCGTCGGCCCCGGCGACATCGGCGAACGTCACCTTGGGGGTGTCCTTCGAGGCGAGTTTCGCCCGGGACTTGCCGAACTGCATCACCCGGGCACCGCCGCCCTGCGCCTGGGTCATGATGAACCAGAACAGGCCGACGAGCAGCAGCACCGGGACGAAACTGACGAAGATGGTGAACCACGGGCTGTCGCCCTCGACCCGGTCGTTGTACTCCCCCGGGACGCCCGACTCGACCAGCCGGACCAACTCGTCGGCCCGGGCATCAACGAACTCGGCTCGTACCTTGGTGGCGGACGAGATACCGGCCTCCTTGTCGGAGAACGACTCACCCTTCTTGAGGTCGAGGCTCAGCACGTTGTCGGTGGTGAGTTCGGCTTTGCTCACCTTCTTCTGGGTGATCAGCCGTTCGGCCTGGGCCGTGGTGACCGTGGTGTACCCGCCGCCGGTGTCGAGCGAGAAGACGGTCAGCATCACGACGACGATGACCAGCACCCAGAAGACGGGTGCCCGAAAGATGCGCTTGGCGTTCATGTGCGTGCGGAGCCGGATGCTCCGGTCCTCCTGGTTGACGTGGGGCAGCCGAGCGGCAGCGATGCCGACCGGGACGGGTACACGCTAGCAACGAGCCCGTAGGGGCACGCGTTCCACGCGGGATCTGTGCCGTGCAGGCGGGTAGCGGACTCACCGTGCATCTGGACGGCAGACTCAACTGTAGACGTGCGGGGCGAGGGTGCCGACGACACGCAGACCGCGGTACGCCTCGGCGTAGTCGAGGCCGTAGCCGACAACGAACTCGTTGGGGATGTCGAATCCGACCCACCGCACGTCGACCTTGACCTTGGCGGCGTCGGGCTTGCGCAGCAACGTGCAGACCTCGACCGACGCAGGGCTGCGCGACTCGAGGTTCGCCTTGATCCAGGACAAGGTGAGCCCGGAGTCGATGACGTCCTCGACGATGACCACGTCCCGGCCGGTGATATCGGTGTCGAGATCCTTGAGGATGCGCACGACGCCACTGCTCTTCGTCCCCGAGCCGTAGGACGACACCGCCATCCAGTCCACCGGGACCGAGACCGGCAGGGCGCGCATCAGGTCGGCCATCACCATGACCGCGCCTTTGAGGACGCCGACGAGGAGCAGCCCCTTGCCGTGGTACTCCTGGGCGATCTCGGCAGCGAGTTCGTCGAGCCGATCGCGGATCTGCGCCTCGGTGACGAGCACTCGCTCGAGGTCGGCTCCCATCTGGGCGGCATCCACCGTGGCTCCTCGCGTCGCTAGGGGTCGAGCCCTATTCAACCCGAGTGGCCGCAGCGATGGACACCCGGCCGTCCGTGCGAACCACGCGCAGGTCACCCGGGGCATGGACCGGTCCTTGACCGTGCCAGTGGGTGACCAGCCGGTCGCACGCCGTGACATGCCGGATGCCGACTGCGCCGGCGGGTGCCCCGGCTCCGGTCAGCAGGCGGCGCCACACTCGGGTGCGGAGCGCGGCCGGGAGCGCGGCGAGGGCCGCGGCGGGCCAGGGGCCTTCGCCGAGGTGGGTGACGGCATCGACGGTGAGAGCGTCGAGGAGGTCGGCGTCGGCACGGAGCAGGTCGGCGGTCCGCGCCAACGCACCGCCGATGCCGGGCCCGAGCTCACGTTCCAGGTCGGCCAGAACGCGCCGGGCGCGGACCCGGGTGTACGCGGGGTCCGCGTTCATCGGGTCGTCCCACCAGTGCAGGTTCTCCGCGTCGAGCGACTCGCGGCACTGACGTCGGGTGATGCCGAGCAGCGGGCGGCGGTAACGGCCGCGGGCGGGCGGCATCCCGGAGAGTGAGCGGGCACCGGAGCCGCGGACCAGGCCGAGCAGCACCTGCTCGGCCTGGTCGTCGCGGGTGTGACCGAGCAGCACGAGCGCGGCCCCGTGCCGATCGGCGGCGACGTCGAGCGCGGCGTAACGAGCGGCCCGGGCAGCGGCCTCGACACCGTCAGCAGACGCCGACACGTCGACGCCGACGACATCGACCGGATCCAGCCCCAGGCGCCGGAGTCGCCCACCGACCGTGTCCGCGACGTCCGCGGACCCCGCTTGGAGGCCATGGTCGATGACGATGGCGCCGGCCCGAATACCGGCCCGCTCCCCCTCCCACACCAGCGCCGCCGCGAGGGCTACCGAGTCGGCGCCTCCGCTACATGCCGCGAGGACGACATCGTCGGGACCGGCATCGGTGAGAGCCGTCCGGACCGCGGCCCGGATCGCCGCCGTCGCCGGGTGGGGCCCACTCATGCCGGCCACCTTCCCACCTGGGCTCGACGCGGCGTGACCAACCCGCGTCGTCCGCGCCGCGTCATCTCACCACCAGGTAGCCGCGACCCGTCGTCCGTCGCGCCTCAGACGCGGCGTCATCCGTGGACGCGGCGGACCCAGGTCTTCGGGTCGGTGATCTCCGCGGGCAACGGGAGGGTCTCGGGCGAGGCCCACACGGCGTTGAACCCGTCGACCCCGACCTCGGCCTGCACCCCACGGACGAACACCGCACCGTCGCGGTACTGCCGCATCTTCGCCTCGAGCCCGAGCAGGCGACGCAGCATCCGGTCCGGGCCACCCGGACCGCGGCGACGCGCCGAGAACCGACGTCGGATCTCCGCGACGGAGGGGATGTGCGCCGGCCCGACATCGTCCATGACCACGTCGGCGTGCCCTTCGAGCAGCGACATCACGGCGGTGAGTTCGGCCATCTTCGCCCGCTGCTCGGGTGTGGTGAAGAGCTCAGCAACGCCGGTGCTGCCCTCCTTGAACAGGTCAGGGAGTTGGTCGAGCGCCCGGCCGGTGATCTCCTGGAGCCGCTGCTGGTCGGGCGCCAGGTCGACCGCGAGCGCGCGCGCCTCGGTGACCAGGTGCTCGCGCAGCCAGGGGTTGGCGGTGAACTGCACGCGGTGGGTCTCCTCGTGCATGCAGACCCATGCGCGGAAGTCGCCCGGGTCGACATCGAGTTCGCGGGCGACGTGGACGATGTTCGGCGCCACCAAGAGCAGCGCTGGGGTGCCACCCGGTGCGATGTCGTACTGGCCGAGCACCTTGCTGGCCAGGAACGCCAGCAAGGCACCCGCCTCAGCACCGGTGACCTTACCGCCTACCGCCTGCGCCGCCGGGCCGGGCTGCTGGCCGCGTTTGTCGACGATGGCGTCCAGCGCCGGGTCGAGCATCGCCCGCATCGAGTCGGCGTTGACACCGATCCAGGTCGCCCGGTCGACGACCAGCGCCTCCGGAGCGTCTGCCGGAGTCTCGAGACGAGCGGTCTCGGCGACCGGCTGGCGAGCCGCGCGGGCGGCATCCCGGATCGCCTCGACCTCAGTGCGCGCCTCGTCGGCGCTGACCGTCGGCCCGGCGCCGACGAGGCGGCGCCCGGTCGCCTTGGCGAACTCCCAGTCGATGTATGCCACGTGCTCAACCTTTCGTTCTGCGGGGTGTGGGCGGCCCGTGCCGGATGTCGTACCCCACGTCCGGCCCGAGACTCACCGGCATCCGCACCGGGTGACCGCGGCGGTGATGCGGTCCAACGCGGCACGGGCCCGGCGCGTTCCGTCATAGGTCTCGGGGAAGCCGTCGACCATTACCGCGAAGACCAGCGGCCGGCCGTCGGCGGTGACGGTGACGCCCGCGAGCGATGACCCGGCGCGCAACGTGCCGGTCTTGGCCCGCGGCACACCGGCGACGTCGCCGGTGGCGGTGTCGCCGAACCGCTTGGCGAGCGTCCCGGACAGCCCGGCCACGGGGAGACCAGCCAGCACCCGGTCGAATCCAGAAACGGCGCCGGTAGTGCCCAAGGCCAACACCGTGGACAGGGTGGCGGCGGCGACCGACTGGCCAGCGCTGAGCCCGCTGGCGTCCAGCGCCCGGATGCTGCCGACCTCGACACCGCTCGCGCGCAACCGGTCGGTGACGAATGCGGCGTTGGCTCCTGGCGCTGCCGCCGAGCGACCTGCGGCGACGACGGCCTGACGGACGAGATTCTCGGTGAGGGTGTTGTCACTGTCGCCGAGGGCCAGCCCGAGCACGTCACGGTAGCTCGCCGACTCGACCCGGCCGAGCGTCACTGCGCCGGCGGGCGGCGGGCTGGCCCACGCCGACACCGGCAGCACGGATGCCGTGATGCCACGCTCGCGCAACCGGGCGGCGAACGTGGCGGCCACGTCGTCTTCGGGGCGGCTGGGAGCCGCCCGGCCGGCGACCGCACGCGTGCTGGTCAGCCCGGTCATCACCACTGGGCCGCCGAAACCGTCGCGCAGGTCGGCGGGCTTCCACGTCGCGGGGAGGCGCGGGCCCGGCGCGTACGAAAGATCGAGCCGCAGCCGCACCGACGTCCGCCCGTCAGCCGTGAGCACGGCGGCCACCTGGCCGGCGAGGTCGGCGAGCCCGGCGCGGCCGTCCACCGTTGCCGGGCTGCCCGCACCAGGGGCGAGCAGGGTGTCACCGCGCGCGACGAGCACGAGGTCTCGGGAATCAGGGCTGGCAACCACCGAGGTGGGCATGGTGGCGTCGAGGTCGAGGGTGTCGGAGACGGCGAGAGCTGCGAGAAGTTTCATCGTCGACGCTGGCACCCGCGCCCGGTCGGCGTCGAGTTGCCAGACGACCTCGCCGGTGACCCCGTCGCGGATGCTGACACCCAGGCCGCCGGCGACCGCCGGGTCGACGGATGCCGCCGACACTGCTCGGGCCACACCGGCCGCGGTGGGGAGCGGGGCGGCATCTGATGGCACAAGGACGTCTGATGCCGGCGCCGTGGTCGGGACCCGGGCGAGGAGCGGGGAGACGGTCCCGGTGGGGGTTGGGGTGCCCGCGACCACGCTGGCGCGGGTCAGCACACCGGGAACGACGTCGAGGGTGTCGGCAGTGAGGTACCCGGCGACCAGGGCGACCACGGTGGTGACGGCGAGCAGAATCCGTCTCACCTGGCCTCCCTTCGTGCCCTCGATACCGGATGCGCCAGACTGTCACCGAGCCTAGGTCACCCATGGGAGGGAACAGCTGTGGAGTTCGACGTCACGATCGAGATCCCTAAGGGGCACCGCAACAAGTACGAGGTCGACCACCACACCGGGCGCATCCGGCTCGACCGCCTGCTGTTCACCTCGATGGCGTACCCGAGCGACTACGGCTACGTCGAGGACACCCTCGGCGAAGACGGCGACCCGCTCGACGCCCTGGTGTTGCTCGACGAACCGACCTTCCCCGGGTGCATCGTGCGGGCCCGGCCGATCGGCATGTTCCACATGCGCGACGAGGCCGGCGGCGACGACAAGATCCTCTGCGTGCCCGCAGGGGACCCGCGCAAGAACCCGATCACCGAACTCGACCAGATCAGCGAGTTCGAGCGGCTCGAGATCCAGCACTTCTTCGAGACGTACAAAGACCTCGAGCCGGGCAAGTCGGTGCAGGGTGCGCACTGGGCCGGGCGGGCCGACGCCGAGCGGTGCGTCGGCGAAGCGGTCGAGCGCGCGCGGGCGGCCGGAATGAGCACGGCTCGCTGGCGGATGCCGCCGGCGCACGAGGTGGTCACGCAGACCTCCCTCGCGCGCACCCACGACGAGGTCACCGCGGCGTCGGAGAAGGCGCGCAGCGAACTCGCCACCAAGGACAAGCCCCTCACCGACGACTGAGTCCCACTCGCCGACTCCCGCCCTGCCGCGACCTGCGCGAGACACCCTGAAGCCTCGGTGCGACGTCCGGGCTCGTCATCCCGTGCCGGTGACCGACCTACCAGCCCCATGTTCCGGGTGCGCCCTTGAACGGCCCGACGACCCGGCTGGTGACCCAACCCCCGTAGAAGCCGCCCTCCTGCGGGATGACGACCTCGCCGTCGACGGTGCACTGCTCCATCGCGCCGGGCATGATGGCCACGTGACCCTCGATCGCCTCGAAACCACGCGACGGCCGCGGGTAGGTCCACGCGGCGGCCGGCGCCACGTCATCCCCGCCGACGACATCGAAATACGCTGCCTCCCCCTTGAACTCGCACCAACTGGACCCGGCGGCCGGCCGTAACACGCCAGGCGAGAAGCCCTCTCGCGGAACGTAGTACGACGGTGGATGGCTCGTCTCGAGAACCCGGAACGTACGCGTCGAGCGCGCGACCACCTGGCCACCGAGCCGGATGACGACCTCCGCACCGCTCGGCTCCACGCGCGGCGGGCGCGGGTAGTCCCAGGCCGACTCCTGGCCAGGACCCGGCCGCTCCGGCACCGGCCTTATACCGCACCAAGTGCACGACGCAGGGGGGCCTCGAGCACACATTCGACGGCATACGACATTCGTGCACGTTATCTCGGTTACCCAACCAACCCGACCCCCAGACGGTCGTTACAAGTTGCGACCGGGATCCGTTGACCGGCGATCAGGGACCGAGCGAAGCGATGGGGAGCACGTAGACGCCGTCAGTGCGGAGCACCGCGGCCGAACGCGTCGTGACGACGCCCAAGAAGGACGGCTCGCCTGCTCTGCTCGTATCGACTTTGTTCTTGAAGCGAAGGAGAGACCCTGCAGCGGTGTCGACGGCGTCCGGGTTCATCTTGACTTCCAGCGCTGCCCACCGCCCGTCGTCGAGGGTGATGACGATGTCGACCTCGTGCTGGTTGTTGTCACGCCAGTGCGCCAACTGCCCACCCAGCGGCTGCGCGTAGGTGCGCAGGTCTCGCACCGCAAGCGCTTCGAAGTGAAAGCCGGTCGCGTTGAGGTCTTGGAGCAGTTGCTCCGGGCCGACGCCGAGGGCAGCAACCCCCAGCGACGGGTCGGTCAGGAAGCGCGTCGGGGCCTTGCGCAGTGGCGTCGTCGACCTCATGTGTGGGGCCCATGCCGGGACGTCCTCGGTGATCATCAAGCGGCTCAGGACGTCGAGGTATCCGGCGACGCTGTCGCGCGGCATCGACCGGTCCGAACCCGCCACGTCGTTGGCGATCGCCTGGGTGCTCATGTCGGTTCCGGTCGCGCGTCCGAGAGAGGCGAGGAGCCGGCGCAGCGCGATCGGGTCACGCCGCACCCCCATCTGCGGCATGTCCACCTCGACGATCGTCCGGACGTAGTCACCGACCCATCGCTGGGCTGTTCTCACCGGTGCGTCGAGGAGCGAAGGCCAACCTCCCCTCACGATGCACTCCACCAATGCGGGTACCGTGACTCCGGGATCCAGACCAGGGGTGAAGTCGCCGTCGAAGAGACCGGCGAGCGAGACCGCCCCGGTGGAGACACCCGTCTCGAAGAGACTCATCGGCCGCATGTGGAGCACGGAGAACCGACCAGCACCGCTGTGCCGGCTCACGTCATCACGCGGCGTGGACGACCCGGTCAACACGAATCGACCCGGATCGCCGCCAAGGTCGTCCACCTGTCGTCGGACGAGGTTCCACAGCTTGGGTGCCACCTGCCACTCGTCGAAGAGAACGGGAGGTGGCGCGGCCATGAGCACCTCCGGTGCGGTGTCAACCAAGGAGCGAGCGCTGTCGTCGGTGTCCACCCGGAACACCGATGCCGCGACGCGTTGCGCTGTCGCGGTCTTGCCGCACGCCTTAGGTCCTTCGACCAGGACTGCCCCCGCCGACCGCATCCGTTCAGCAAGCTCAGTGTCTACGACACGCGGCCGATACGCAGCCATGCCACCTCCATCTAGCCACAGGTTTCTCACCTCGGCAAACAGGTGAATCCTATACATCGCAACCGGTGAATCCTATAGGTCCTAGCAGGCAAATCCTATAGCCGAGTAGGGCCCCGGCAGCGGACGCCGAGTGCGTCTCAACATGCGCCGCCGGGTGCGTCGAGCGCTCGGCGCAGCGCGGCCTCGAAGCCGTCGACCGAACCATCGAGCCCCGCGGGCGCGGCGCGGTTGAAGCGCACCTCGTAGCCGCCGCCCGGCGACCGGCCCAGCACCACGGGAATGCCGGCCACCCCGGCGGTCGCGCGTTCGTCATCCGAGAACTCGTTGCGGTGCAGCACCCATGCGGGGACGGAAGCCTGTCGGCCGTCGCGTCCCGGGCGGGCTTGCGGCGCACCTCGAGATGTCACAGTGCGTGCACTGGGCGCGCCCGAAACAGGTGGCCCACGCACGCGACCTCGGCGCGCCGCCACTGACCCGCGTGCGCGACCTCTGCCGCGAAACTGACATGCTGGCACTAGTTCGCGGATGGACGAGACCGCTTAACGTTCGCTCATGTCAACGCCCCATGCTGACCCAACACGTCATCTCTCGCCCGGGCCACGTACCAACGACTCCGCCCCGCACGGCCGGCTTGGACGTACCCGCCGCACCTTGACCAGGTCTCTCTTCGCCGTCACCACGGCAGTGGCTGTCGTCACCACTTTCGGTGTCGGTACCGCGCACGCCGCGTCCTCGGAAGACTGCCCCGCGACTCCCGATGGCCTGCTGTTCCAGCAGGATTTCGAGAGGTTTCCCGCCGGCACTCCTGCACTCGAGGACGAGCGAGACGTGCTCAGCCGGTTCTGCCCGCCGATCCGGTGGGCTAGTGGTTTCGGCAACGACGCCGAACCGCCAGCCAGCGAACTGTCCGAAGAGGAACGGTCGGAGCGGGCCAGCCGGGAGGCTGCCGGGCAGTTCAACGGCGCCAGCGACACCGTGCGGGTGGCGTTCGACGACGGCGTCGCCGGCGCCCAGGGTCAGGCACTTCGCGTTCTTTACCCCAAGGGCACCAACACCTCGAGCCACAGTGGCGCACAGTTCGAGATGCCGATACCCGGGGTCAAGACCTACGACCGGGACTCTGGGGACGTCTCACCCGGCCAGGCCCACGACGAGTTGTACATGAGTTACCGAGTCCGTTTCGACGACGATTACGACTGGGCGCAGGGCGGCAAGTTGCCGGGCCTGTGGGCCAACAATGCCGCCGCATTCCCCGACCCAGCCAACGAGGTTTCCGCCCGCCTGATGTGGCGCGCCGATGGAAAACTCGAGTTCTACTTGCACACCGAGAGCGACGAGCGCGAGCGTCTCCTGTGGAACAACGTGCCCGACGCGGGCCACGCCCAGGTCACCCGTGGGACGTGGCATACAGTTCAGTTCCGGATGAAGCTCAACACACCCGGCCAGGCCAACGGCGTCTGGCAGGGGTGGCTGGACGGCAAGTTGGCCGCCGACTACAAGGACCTGTCGTTCCGCAGTTCGCCGGAGACCAACATCAACACGGTGTTCCTCAGCACCTTCCACGGCGGGTCCAGCGGCGCGGGCAAATCCCCTGAAGAGATCTGGTGGCCTAACCGCGACGGATACGCCTGGTTCGACGACTTCAAGGTCAGTTCGGCCCCGATCGCCCTCGCCCCTGGCTCGACTCCGGCAGAACCCGACCCCGGCTCGACCCCGGCAGAACCCGACCCCGGCTCGACCCCGGCACAACCCGACCCCGGCTCGACCCCGGCAGAACCCGACCCCGGCTCGACCCCGGCAGAACCCGACCCCGGCTCGACCCCGGCCGACTGCTGGGCCAGCCTCGTGGCCTTGTTCTACGGCGGGGAAAGCCCGACGACGATCGGGCCGCTCCTGGCATGCATCAGGTCCGAGTTCAACAAACCGTGATTCACCAGGCTGACCACTCCGACAGTTAGTCGGCTGCCAGCCTGGCGCAGACTCACAACACGCCAGTAGATCCGAATTTTCGAGCGGGTGGTCAGTCAGCAGGTATCGACCGCGTCAACGCCGCCGGATGCAAGTCAGGTCAGGGCCGTGTATCAGCCTTCACGGGTTCGATACACGGCCCTGATTGTTTGCCCGGTCCGCTCGTCATCTCCCCCGGCGGCCACGTTCCGTGCTTTTTGTTGAGCGACTCGCCTCGCTATGACGTGCCGCATGCGGGGAGCGCTCGGCGCAGCGCCGCCTCGAAGGCGTCGACCGAGCCGTCGAGGCCGGTCAGCGCGGAGTGGTCGAGCAGCACGTCGATCGCGCCGTTAGCCCGCCGGGCCAACACCACGGGAAGGCCGGATGACGCGGTCGCCATCCGCTCGTCATCCGAGGTCTCGTTGCGGTGCACTACCCGGACCGGCACCGGGATCCGCGCCACCATGGCATCCCAGGCGGGCTTGCGGCGCACCGGCGAGTGGGTGACATCGCAAAGTGCGCATTCGGCGCGGCCGAGCAGATGGCCGACGACATACGCGACCTCGCCGGGGAGCCCACCGTCGGCGTCGTAGATTCCCACCACTTCGACGATCTCGGCCACTTCTCGACGTTATCCCACCGCCCTGCCCTCGCTCAGGGTGCTGCTGGTCGGAACCGCACTCCCGCAACCGAACTCCCAGGTCAGGAGACTAACCGGACGACACGCAGGTCGGTGCGGCCGGAACCGTCGCCGGGCCAGCAGCCTGAAACCCGAACGACGCCGAACTGCCCGGAGCGATGACCGCGTTCCACTCCGCCGGTCGCGCGGTGACTTGGCCGGCAGCGGTCGCGGCTGTCGCGCTCCACACATTGGTCAGGCTTTGCCCTTCGGCGAGCCGCCACTGCACCGTCCAGCCGGTCGTCGGCGTAGCACCTCGGTTGGTGACGGTGACCGCCGCGGTAAAGCCACCCGGCCACTGGTCGGTGACCGCGTAGGTGGCCTGGCAACCCATCGACCCGGAGATCTTCGCTGTACGAGCAGTGAGGAGCGCCGATGGAGCCGACCGGTTCCCGGCCGCGTCGACCGCGCGCACTGTGTAGCCGTAGGCAGCGTCGGCACTGAGACCGGTGTCGGAGACCGTGGTCCCGGTGACGGTTCGCACCTCCACGCCGTTCCGGAGGAGGACGTATCCGGAGACACCGACGTTGTCGGTAGAGGCCCGCCAGGACAGCGCGACGGAACTCGCGGTGGTCCCGGTGACGGTGATCGGTCCCGGTGTCGATGGTGCCGCCGTATCGCCCGACCCGCCTCCGCCGGTGCCGCCGCCCAGACCTCCACCGGTTGCCGCGGCCAGAGTGACACCGGTCGTGCTGCCAGCGCCGCCGAGCGGGACTTGATGGTCGAGGCTGACGAACTTGCCTTGGTGGCGCCAGAGCACCGGGTCGAGCAAGGCGAGCTTGGCGTCATCCCAAGGGCCCGTCCAACTGGTCAGCAGACCACCGGTATCTCCCGAGTTGGGGTTGAGGACCCAGAAGGTGTGGCTGAGCCGATGCTCAGCGATGAAGTCGCGCAGGTAGGTCAGCCACCGCTCGTTGTCGCCCCCGTCGAGGAACCCTCCCCATTCGCCGATCAACAGCGGGGCGATCTTTCCCTCGTGGAGGTAGAACCAGTTCGGACGCCAGACTTCGTCGGTGAGGCTCTGCTTGGAGAAGGTCTTGGCGAACCACGGTTGGCGGAAGACACTCGGGCCGTAGTCGTGCGGCGAATACACCAACTGGTCCTGGTTCGAGCCCAGGTTGATGGGGTACGTCGCGGCGTCGCGCAGGTTGCCGCCCCACCAGTTGGTATCGAAGTCGGCCGGATTGGTCGAATTCCAGGACTTCCCGGGCTTGGGGGAACTTTCGACTCCCTCGACAAGGACCAGCAACTGGGGGTTGATCGCGAGGATTCGACGGCCGGCCGTCTGGGCGACCTGCCTGAAGTTGTCGGCGTCGGTCGAGCCGTCCCACTTCGCGCGCGGGCTCTCACCGACTTTGCCGTGCGGCTCGTTCTTGATGTCGACGCCGACGATGGTGTCGTCGGCACGGTGGCGTCGCACCATCCATTCCCAGGTGGAGTAGAAGTCCTCGGTGGAGACCGAGCCCTTGAACCACACCGGGTACAGGTGACCCATATCGTCCGCGTCGGCGCTGTGCATGTCGACGATGACCTTCAGACCATACTTCTTACACAGAACGAGGAAGTAGTCCCACACGTCGACATCGCTCTTGCCCGCCAACTCCGGGTTGACCGCGAGATTGACCTGGCCGTTGGACTGCCCGACCTGGCCGCTCTTCCACTCTCTGAGCAACTGCGTGGAGACCGGGACCCGGACGACGTTGATCCCTCTGTCGGCCATGCCCTTGGTCAACCACTCGATGTTCTGGCTGTGTAGCCCATCGAGGAGCCGGCGCGAGGTGTTCATCCCGAACCAGTTGGCACCGGTGAGCCATACGCGCTTGCCCGCGCTGTCGACGATCGCATTGCCGCTGGTGTGCAGCCAGTCCGAGGTCGTCGAACTGGTCGGGCCCGCGGTGGGGGTCGGCGTCGGGGTCGTCACGGTGGGGGTCGGGGTCGGCGTTGTCACGGTGGGTGTCGGGGTCGACGTCGGGGTCGTCACAGTGGGTATCGGGGTCGGCGTCGTCACGGTGGGTGTCGGGGTCGGCGTCGTTGTGGTTCCCGATTCGGGGATCGCGGGAAAGGCGTTGCGGACCAGCGCGGAGAACTGCTCATGGAACCAGTAGCCGGCCAGCGGGGCATTGGGCATCGCCCCGGTCAACTGCCCGCCGAGGTTCGGTGCGCGGAAACTCGGATCGCACATCGGGTCTGCACTCTTGCCCTCGGTGTTGGCGATAGCCGTGCTGGCTCCGTCGGACTCACCTGGGGGCTTGACCCAGACATAAGCGTGCAGGTGCGATGCGGGGTTATCGGCGGGCGCCGCCTGGGGTGGCATACCCATGCCGGCGCCGGCGAGGTTGCACCAGGACCCTCGGTGCGTGCGCCGGTCCACCCGCGACTCGGCAACGTAGGTGGAGACGTTCGGGCTCGTGCTCACCGCGGTTGGCCGCGCAGGTCCACCCCAGCCGTTCCGCGCGGTGTCGATGAGCATGCCGATGCTCTTCGGCCAGCCCGCGGCAACGAATTGCTGGTACAACGCCGCGGTGAAATCGGCCTCATCGAAGTTCGGATTCCACTGATAGAAGTTCTGGTCGCCCTTCACCGGAGTGCCGCCGAGGTTCAGGTCAGGGTCAGGAAGGTAAGGCTCGGTCGTGGGGGTGTAGTTGGAACTGTTGGTCACGAAGCCGGTGACATTGGCGAACCCTCTCCCGCTGCCGCGCACGACATCGGTGTAAAGCGCGACCGTCTCACTGAGATTGCTGTCCCATCCGAGCCAACCGGAGTGGCCGATATCGAGGTAGTTGTAGACGTTGGGAAGCGCGCCGAGTGCGTCGAGGGCGTAGCGGTACGCCTCGACCTGGATGCCGCTCTCCTTGGCGCGTGCGCACTCTGGGTCCGACTGGTTGGTCACCAGGTTCGGCAGGCTGTCGACCTCGATGACCGTGGCGATGCGGAGGTCGGCATACTTCGGCTGGCCGAGGATGCCGGCGATCCGGTCGATGTACGTCGTCCGGTAACTCTCCAGCCCGGCCTCAGTGAGCGGGATCTCGCCGTTGGAGGCCAGAGCGGCACAGTCGCGGCCCGGCATGTTGTAAATCACCAACTGGACGGTCATCGGCACGCCCGTCTTCTTCTGGGCCAGGGCGGTGTCGAGATGCTGCACCAGACTGAGTCGGCCGCCGTTGGCAGCGCCGCCATCGATCGCGGCGGCGCGGTCAAGCCACACCGCGGTCGGGTAGTTTTTCACGCTCGTCATCCGGCGGCGGAGTTGTGTGTCGGTCGTGCGCGCGATCGAGGCGTCGACCTGCTTGGCGTAGTCGGGGTTGACGTAGCGGCTTGCGCCGACGAAGGGGTTGCCCACCCGGGCAGCAGCAGCCGTGGACCACGGTTCGCTGGCGACAACGGCCACCGTCAGGCCGACCACGAGCGTCAGGATGAGGGCAGTCGCCCGGCGCGCCGCCCCCACACCGGAATTGGCCCGAAAAGACGGAGCGGGATGGGTGCTCGGCATGTCGGCCTCCACGGCGATGGTCGGCCTGGGAGCGCTCCCAGACGCGGGCGACCGTATCCGCCGCGATAGCGCTGCGCAACCGGTTGACACCGCAACCGAGGTCGAGGGGGACCTACTGCTGAGAAACAAAGATGCCCCCGACCGGAGTCGGGGGCGTCTTCTGAGCCGCCTATCGGAATCGAACCGATGACCTATTCATTACGAGTGAATCGCTCTGGCCGACTGAGCTAAGGCGGCGGGTACCCGGCTCGGCCGGGTACGCCGGATGAGTATACGGATGACGCCAGGAGCGTCGCGAGTCCGCCTGGGCACCCGGCGGAGCCCAGGCGGGCCGGCCGGCGCCGACCGACATGTTCCCGCGGCGGCGGCATCCGGCGACAGAACTCAGCAACGCAACCCATCACGCGGGACAGTCCCCCGCAGGTAGAACTCGTCGACGGCGTCGTCGACACAGTCGTTGGAGCGGGTGTACGCAGTGTGCCCGTCGCCGTCGAAGGTGATCAATGACGCGGCGGCGAGTTGGTCACGCAGCCGTACCGACCACTCGTACGGCGTGGCCGGGTCGCGCGTGGTGCCGACGACAACGATCGGCGCCGCCCCCGCAGCCGAGACCGTGCGAGCCTCACCGACGGCCTTGATCGGCCACACCCCGCAGATGAGCGAGCCCCAGGAAAGGAATGGGCCCCACGTAGGCGCCTGCTGCGAGGCCCGCTCAGCGAGCGCGAGCCGAGCATCGATGTCTGCGGAGGTGGACTGGTCGAGGCAGTTCACCGCATTGAAGACCTCGAGGAGGTTGCCCGAGTACTTCCCTCCGGGGTCGCGCTGCGCGTACCGGTTGGCGAGTTCGAGCAGCGCCTCGCCGTTGCCCTCGACCGCGTCGGCCATCGCGTCGACGAGGGAACTCCACTGGCCCTGGTCGTACATCGCCTGGGCGATACCGATAGAGGCCCAGCCCTCGGTGAGTTCCGGGACCGCGGTATCACCGGTGCGGGGGAGCGGAGTGGCGTCGACCGATCGGAGAAACGCCTGTAGTCCGCCCATGACCTGCTCGATCGAGTCACCGAGTGGGCAGTCGCCCTCCTCCACGCAGTAGGCGGCCCAGGCTCGGGTGGCGCGTTCGAAACCGACCGCCTGGCCCAACGCGATGTCGTCACTCGTGAGGTCAGGGGCGATAGCACCGTCGAGCACCATCCGCCCGACCTGCTTCGGGAACAACTCCGCATACGTACTGCCGAGCAGCGTGCCGTACGACTTACCGAGGTACGCCAATTGCTCGTCGCCGAGGGCCGCACGCAGCACGTCCATGTCGCGAGCGGCGTTCTCGGTGGATACATGACCCACCAGAGCACCGCTGTTCTTCACGCAAGACTCACCGAAAGCCGCTGCGAGAGAACGGAGTTGGGTGCGCTCTGCCGGGGTGTCCGGAGTGGGGTCGGCCCCGAGGTAGTCGTCAAGGCCGCGGTCGGTGACGCAATCGACCGGGGCCGAACGAGCCACCCCTCGGGGATCGAACCCGACGATGTCGTAGGTGTCCCGAACTCCGGAGCCGACGATGAAGTCGGCCGCCTGCGCATAGTCGACGCCGGACGCGCCTGGCCCGCCCGGGTTGACCACCAGCGACCCGGCGCGCTTCGACTGTTGTTCGGCCGGAACCCGGGTCACCGCGATCTCGATCGTCTCGCCGTCCGGAGCGTCGTAATCGACCGGGACCTCGAGCCTGCTGCATTGCGCTCCAGCGCAGTCGGTCCACTCCAGCGGTTGGTCGTAGAACCGGGCCAGTCGCTCGAGCCCGGGTGGCGGACCCAGCGGGATGACGCTGCCCGACGGCGTGGACTCGCCATCGTCCGTCGAGCACCCGGCCAGACCGACAGCAACGACCAGGGCCAGTGCGGCACCGGTGCGGCCACGGGAGATGCGACGACTAGTGCTGGCGGTCATGGAGAAAACCCTAGGCGAGCAGGGAGTGGATGACCCGGCCGGGCAAGGCCACGGTTGAGCGACAGCGCCCCGCCGCGGTGCGTCGTCCTGCCAGGCCGCCGGACCGGAAGCGAATCCACCGGACCGGAAGCCAAGCCCCGAACCGGCCGGACCGGGCCGTGGCGACCGCCACCACCCCTGCCGATTCGATAGTCACCGGGCCGACGGCATCCGAATACTCAGCGCCATCGCTTCGACCGCGAGGAGTGGCGCGACGTTGGCTCCGATGCGCACGCGAGCGGCGCCGACGGCATCCATGGCGTCCAGCAGACCGACCGGGTCGAACGCCGCCGCCACCCGGTCGACGATGGCCCGGGATCCCTCGTTCACCAGTGCCGAGCCCGCGCCGGTGCTGACGACGAGCGCGTCGCGGTAGACCGAGAGCAGGTCGACCAGAGCGCCATCGATGACGTCGCGCACCATCCGGGTGGCGCGCGCCTTCTGCTCCTTCTCAAGCGCGGTGACCTGGGCCCGCACGGCCGGCGGCTGGGTACGGGCCGACGGGTCGGCGCCGAGCAACTCGAGCAGCCGCGCCCGCTCGGCGGCGTCGCGCTCCCCCGCAGCGGCCTGGGACTCCTCGGTGGCGGTGGCCACGAGATCGGCCGCCGCACTCATCGCCTGCCCGACGCCGACGACCTGGGTGGCGAGTGCGATGACGTCGCCGCGCCGGGCCCGAGCGCGATCGTCACGGGCCAGCCGGCGAGCGAGCCCGATGTGGGACTGCGCCGCCCGGGCCGCCGATACCGCCAGTTCGGGGTCGACGCCGTCGCGACGCACCAGCAGATCGGCGACGGCCGCCACCGGCGGAGTCCGCAGCCGCACGTGGCGCGACCGCGACCGCACGGTGATGACGACGTCCTCGAGCGAGGGCGCGCACAGCATCCACACCGTGCGCGGCGTCGGCTCCTCGAGCGCCTTGAGCAGGGCGTTGGCCGGGGCGTCGGAGTAAGCGGTGAGCCGGTCGGCATCCTCGATGAGGATGACGCGCCAGCGCCCCACGGACGGCCGGAGCGCGGCGAGCCCGACCAGTTCACGCATTTGCGCGACCTTGATCGATAGACCCTCGGTGGCGACCACCTCGACATCGGCGTGACTGCCGTCAAGCGCGGTGCGGCACTCGCGGCACTCACCGCACCCATCGACGGGGCACTGCAGCGCCGCGGCGAAGGCCCGGGCCGCGACCGAGCGCCCTGACCCCGGCGGACCGGTGAACAGCCACGCGTGCGTCATCGCCGCCGGCTCGGCGACCGCACGCTGCAGGGTGGCGACGGTCTGCTCCTGACCCACCAGGTCTCGCCAGACGCTCACCGGCCGACCACTCCGGCAGTCTCCAGGCGGGCGAGCACCAGCCCGTGTAGACGCTCGGGCGGCTCGGTGCCGTCGAGCACGAGATAACGCTCGGGGTGGTCTCGGGCGACCGCGAGGAAGTGCTCCCGGATGGCGGTGTGGAAGCCGTCGGCTTCGGACTCGAGCCGGTCATGGGTCTCGCCGCGGCGCCGCCGGCCCTCCTCGGCGCTGACGTCGACGACGACGGTGAGGTCGGGCACCA
>JBOFJB010000200.1:0-5567 GCA_051650465.1 Dermatophilaceae bacterium
GCGCACCGGTATGCGTGGATGCCGTTCGGTGGTGGTCCGCGAGCCTGCATCGGACAGCACTTCTCCATGGTCGAGGCGCTCGTGGCGCTCGCCGTGGTGCTCCGTGACCACCGCGTGACCTCGCTCACCGCTTCGGATGACGTGCCGGTCGATGCCCTGCTCACGCTGTTTCCCGCGGAACCGATCCGGGCGCGGGTAGAGCGGATCGGCTGAGCCGGCCCCACGTGACGATGGCGGCGCCCCGGTTCCTGGCACGCTGCCATGGTGGCCGACCGGTGATGACGCCACTCCGGGGTCGCCCGAAGCACGCTGCACGAGAGCGGTGTCCACGTCGCGACCGGCAGCACCGGCGGCGGCAACATCGTCGTCGTGCCACGCGGCATCCTGTGCGAGAGTCGAGACATGTCGGATGACTCGCCCACACGGTCTGATCCGGCCGTCCCGGCGGCGAGCGGCGGGCACCCGTCATCCGGCACCCCATCCGCCCGGCCGGAACGTGCCACCGTGACGACATCCGCGCGACCGTCGTCCGACCGACAAAACAGCCCGGTCAACGCGACCCGGCTCATCCACGAGGCAGCCAGCAAGTCCAACGTGCTCTGGGTCCGCGTCCCCGATGGCGGCACGCACGCGGTGTGGTTCGCCTGGCACGACGACGGCGACGACCGGGGGCCCGGGCCGGTGGCGCTGGTCGTCTCAGGCCCGGGCGAGCAGCGTCTGCCCTGGCTGCCTCAGCAGGTGGAGGTGATCCTGCGCAGCAAGGACTCCGGAGGCCGCCTGGTCACCGCCAACGCCACCACCCGCGAACTCGCACCCGGCTCGCCCGCCTGGGAGGCCGCGGTCGAGGTGCTGCGCCCGCTCCGGCTGAACGCCGCCGGCGACGTGGCCGCGGCCTGGCGGGACGGATGCGTCATCCACGCCATCGCCCCACATGGCCGGCTCGTCGAGAGCCCCGGTCGTTACGCGGATGACGACCACGCGACGCCCATCCGCCCGGCGGGGCCGACGACGTCCGGCTGGCGGCCCTGGCACTGGCGAGGACGGGCCCGCGCCCGACGCAACACGCGCCGCTGACCACCGCACCGCACCGGTCGCCCGCGGCCCGCGCGACTAGCCTGTGCAGCGTGAGCACGCCGACCCGCGCCTTCGTCGGCCGCCTGGCCGAGCTCCACGTCTTCGACCCGCTCGGCGACCAGGTGGGCCGGGTCCGCGACGTCGTCGTCACTTTCGGCTCCTCGACCCGGCCGCGGGTCATCGGGCTTGTTGTCGAGGTGCCCGGCCGGCGGCGCGTCTTCGTGCCGATGACCAGGGTCACGTCGGTCGAGGGCGGCCAGGTCATCACCACCGGGCTGGTCAATATGCGCCGCTTCGAGCAGCGGCCCACCGAGACCCTGGTGGTGGCTGAGTTGTTCGAACGGCCGGTGCGGGTCCGCCTCGACGACGGCGAGGTCGTCGAGGCCACCGTCGAGGATGTCGGTATCGAGCAGTCGGGCGCCCGCGGTTGGGGCGTCACCCGCGCGTTCGTGCGCCGCGGGCGCCCGCGGAACGGCACACTGACCCGGCTCGCTCGGCGGCGCGGCGAGACCGTCGTGGTCGCCATCGACGACGTCCGCGGGCTGCGGGAGAGCAGCGGCGGCCAGGGCGCCGCGAAACTCCTGGAGAGTTACGACGACCTCAAGCCCGCCGACCTGGCAGAGGTCATCCACGAACTCAGCCCGCAGCGCCGCGCCGAGGTCGCCGCCGCACTCGACGACGAGCGGCTCGCCGACGTCATCGAGGAACTCCCCGAGCCCGACCAGGTCGAGATCATCGCCGGACTCGCCGTCCGGCGGGCCGCCGACGTGCTCGAAGCGATGGAGCCGGACGACGCCGCCGACCTGTTGGCCGAATTGCCACCCGAACGCCAGGAGGAACTGCTGCAGCGGATGCAGCCCGATGAGGCCGCCGACCTGCGCCGCCTACTCACCTACGACGAGAACACCGCTGGCGGGTTGATGACGACCGAGCCGGTCGTTCTCGGACCCGAGGCGTCGATCGCCGAGGCCCTGGCAGTGGTGCGGCGTGGCGAACTGTCCACCGCGCTCGCCTGCTCGGTGTTCGTCTGCCGACCGCCGCTGGAGACACCGACCGGACGCTACCTCGGCGTGGTCCACATCCAGCGGCTGCTGCGCGAGGCACCGCACAGTCCGCTGGGCGGCATCCTCGACAAGGATGTCGAGCCGGTGCCACCGCAGGCATCGCTCGGCGAGGTCACCCGGCGGCTGGCGACCTACGATCTCGTCGGCTTGCCGGTCGTCGACGACGACGGCCACCTGCTCGGCGCGGTCACCGTCGACGACGTGCTCGACCACATCTTGCCGGAGGACTGGCGCGAGGAGCGTCACGACGTGGTCACCGGTGGCCCGGTCCGCCATGGCTGACCGCGACCGCCGGCCGCGCATCGACCAGCCTCGCGAGGGCGGCCGGCGCTGGTCCGCACCCACGCACCTCACCGAGGAGACGTTCGGCGTGGTCTCCGAGAAGTTCGCGCGCTTCATGGGCACGCCGTACTTCCTCATCGGGATGACGCTGGTGGTGGCGTTCTGGGTGCTGTGGAACACGGTCCTCCCGGAGCCCGCACGCTTCGACCCCTACGCGTTCATCTTCCTGACGCTCGTGCTCAGCCTCCAAGCGTCTTACGCGGCGCCGCTGATCCTGCTGGCGCAGAACCGTCAGGCCGACCGCGACCGGGTCGCCCTCGAGCAGGACCGCGCCCGGGACGAGCGCAACCTCGCCGACACCGAGTACCTCACCCGTGAGGTCGCGGCGCTGCGGCTGGCGATGCGCGATACCGCCACCCGTGACTTCGTCCGCGGCGAACTCCGCGACCTCCTCGACGAACTCGAGCAGCGCGGGATCGTCGTGCTGCACCGCGAGTCACCGCACGTCGAGCCGCGGCAGGGCGCGGACGAGGAGTTCGACCGGTCGACCTAGACTCGGAGCCATGCCGACGATCGCCCCCGAGGCCCTGCGCGCCGCTCTCGCGAACGTCATCGACCCCGAGATCCGCAAGCCGGTCACCGAGCTCGGCATGGTCGAGAGCGTCACCAGCGACGACGACGGCCACGTCGCTGTCACCATCCTGCTCACCATCGCGGCCTGCCCGCTCAAGGACACTCTGACCCGCGACACCGAGGCCGAACTGGGCAAGGTCGAGGGCGTCACTGGGGTCACCGTCACCCTCGGGGTGATGGATGACGAGCAGCGCGCGGCGCTCAAGGCCCACCTCCGTGGTGGGGTCGCCGAGCGTGAGGTGCCGTTCGCCGCACCCGGCTCGCTGACCCGGGTCTATGCCATCGCGTCCGGTAAGGGTGGGGTCGGTAAGAGTTCGGTGACCGCCAACCTCGCTGCGGCGATGGCGGCCGATGGGCTCGCCGTCGGGGTCGTCGACGCCGACGTCTACGGCTTCTCCATCCCGCGCATGCTCGGCGTCGAGGGGCGCCCGACCCAGGTCGACGACATGATCCTGCCGCCGATCGCGCGTGAGGTGAAGGTCATCTCGATCGGCATGTTCGTGCCCGGCAACCAGCCGGTCGTGTGGCGCGGGCCGATGCTGCACCGTGCGTTGCAGCAGTTCCTCGCGGACGTGTTCTGGGGCGACCTCGACGTGCTGCTGCTCGACCTGCCACCGGGCACCGGCGACATCGCGATCTCGGTGGCCCAACTGGTCCCGAATGCCGAGATTCTTGTGGTGACCACCCCGCAGCAGGCCGCGGCGGAGGTCGCCGAACGGGCCGGCGCGATCGCCCTGCAGACCAAGCAGCGCATTGCCGGAGTGGTGGAGAACATGAGTTGGCTCGAGTTGCCCGACGGCAGCCTCCAGGAGATCTTCGGGTCCGGCGGTGGGCGCCGGGTCGCGGAGTCGCTCAGCCGGACCGTCGGGGCGGACGTTCCGCTGATGGGGCAGATTCCCCTCGACACCGCGCTTCGGGTCGGCTCCGACACCGGCAGACCGGTGGTGCTCGACCAGCCCGACTCGCCGGCAGCGGTCGTCCTCCGCGGGATCTCGCGGGGGCTGGCCACCCGCGCCCGGGGTCTGGCCGGCCGGTCCCTCGGGCTCACCCCGGCCAGCCGCTCCTAAGTAGCGTCGGAGTCGTAGGGAGTCAACTGGTCCGGGTCAACGGCTCCGGCAGCGTTCGAACTGTACGCCGGCTCACGATCCACCGGGTCGGTCACCCCGTCGAGGTCGGTGTACCCGTCGGACGGTACGTCGGTGTCCACGCGGGAAGGCCCGGCGGGGTCGTCATCCTCAGGGCTGGGAGGGTCCGAGTCGGCGGCAACCGGCGGGTCGTCATTGGCGCCGCGAGCAGCCGCGCGCACCGATCCGACCTCGTCGCGTATCGGGGCCATGGCGTCATCGAGTGGTTCACGCAGCGCGTCGCGGACGATACGACGTGGGTCGTACTGACGTGGGTCGTACTGACGCCAGTCGATGTCGTCGTACTCCGGCCCGAGCTGGTCCCGCAACTGGCCCCGGGCGCCTTCGGCCATGACCCGGAGTTTGCGGATGCCGTGGGCGAGTTTCGCGGCGTACTCGGGTAGCCGTTCAGGGCCGAGGATGAAGACCGCGAGCACGACGAGCAGGATGACTTCCCATCCGTTCACGCCGAGCACGGCGTCACCATACCTCGCACGCTGCAGGACCCGTATCTCGAGATGTCGATGTCAGTCGCCCGAGCCCTCGAGCACCATGGTGAACTCTCGTTCCTCGCCGTCGCGACGTACCGTCAGGGTCACCTTGTCGCCGATTGCCCTGGCTCGGATCGCCACGACGAACTCACCCTGCTCAGTGACCGGCTTGCCCTCGAAGGCGACGACCACGTCGCCGGGCCGGAGCCCCGCGGCAGCCGCCGGGCCGTCCGGGTTCACTGCCGGGGCACCATCGGGGCCGGAGATCGCGATCCGCACCCCTTCGCCGTCGAACTGGTCGTCGAGGTACACCCCGATCACCGGGTGGTCGGCCTTGCCGGTACTGATCAACTGGTCGACGGTCGTGGCCACCTGGTCGGACGGGATCGCGAAACCCACACCGATATTGCCGCTCTGTCCGCCCCCCAAACCCACGCCAGGTACTCGCGCGATGGCGGTGTTCACTCCGATGACCCGACCCGCCATGTCGAGCAGCGGCCCTCCCGAATTGCCGGGGTTGATCGCCGCGTCGGTCTGGATGGCGTTGATGAACGACTGGTCATCGTCGGCGCCCGGGGTGACCGGCCGGTCGAGAGCGCTGACGATCCCGGTGGTCACGGTCGAGTCCAGACCGAGCGGGGCCCCGACCGCGATGACCTGGTCGCCGACGACGACCTCGGACGAGCGGCCGACCGGGATCGGAGCGAGTTCGCTGCCCTCGACCTTGACGACGGCGAGGTCGTACGACGCGTCTCGACCGACGATCTTCCCGGTAGCCCGCTTGCCGTTGGCGAGCACCACGGTGATCTCACCGGAGTCGGCGGCGCTCGCCACGACGTGGTTGTTCGTGACGATGTGCCCCTGGTCGTCGAACACCCAGCCAGACCCGGTTCCCGGGC
>JBOFJB010000201.1:0-2413 GCA_051650465.1 Dermatophilaceae bacterium
AGGTCCGCCTCAAGGACTCCCTCGGCCGGGCCTACTACGACAAGAAGCTCGCCGAGAACAAGACCAAGACCGAGGCCCTGCGCTGCCTCAAACGACGCCTCGCCCGCACCGTCTTCAACCGACTCACCACCGACCACCACAACCGTCAAGCGCCAGCCCTCCCGGCAGCGGCTTGACATAGGAGAAACTCATGGCTCGACGAGACGATCTCGACATGGTGTCGGTCCGCGCCCTCACCTACCTTCGAACGGCTCGAGGCGGGTATGTCCCGACAGCAACCGGACTCGCTCGTGGACCGGACTGTGCTGGTGCAGTAGGCAATTCCGGAGACACCAGTGCCGCTGAGGCGGGTGGCCCGCGCGCGGTCACGGCGCCCGGGGTGCCGACACCGGACCGTAGCCCGCCGTGGCGGAGTTGGCGCGACCGATGCGCCCAGCCGGATGCGAACCATGACCTGGCTACCCGGCATGTACCAGCACACGACGATGAGTCGGTAGCGGAGCGCGAGCCGGCTGCCGAACGCGAGCCGGTGGACGAACGCGAGCCGGTGGATGATGGCGCCGGCCGCCATCGGCGGTACCGGCCGTCTGCGGCGGTGGTCCAGATGCCTGCGGCGTTCGACGGCGCCCGGTGGCAGCCCGGTCGGACGGCCGTGCTCGGTGTTGCCCTGGTGACCGCGGTGGCTGTCGTGGTCCTCACTCTGCGGGTCGCCTGGGCAGGCACCGGGTCCGACGACAGCGCTGCCGCTTCAGGTGGAGGTCGTCGTGCCAGCGGGACGGGAGTGAGCACCGGCTCGGTCTCGGTCGGGATGCCGTCTGGTACGTCTCCGTCATCCGGCACTCCCAGCGCGACCGGCGCACCGGGCGCGGCATCCGCGGGTACGGCTGCATCCGGGGGAGCGGTGGCAGTGGTCCACGTCGTGGGCCAGGTCCGTCGTCCCGGGGTGTACCGGCTCTCTGCCGGCTCGCGAGTCTCGGACGCAGTCACGGCAGCCGCTGGCGCCACGACTAAGGCCGACCTCGCTCGGGTCAACCTCGCGCGGATCGTCATCGACGGGGAACAGGTTCGGGTGCCCACACCCGGGGAGCCGCTGACTCCGACGTCGGCTCCACTGCCGGGTGCGCCGCCGGGGTCGCCGGCATCCAGCGGAGCCGGCGCTGCTGGCGCGCCAGGTCGGGTTGTGGTCTCGTTGAACAGCGGCGACCTTGCCGCGTTCGACACCCTCCCCGGTGTCGGTCCGGTGTTGGCGCAACGCATCCTCGACTGGCGCGCCGAGCACGGGCGGTTCACCTCGGTCGACGAACTCGGCGAGGTCACCGGCATCGGCGACAAGGTGCTCGGGCAGCTCCGCCCGCTGGTCACGCTGTGACCGCGAGCCGGAGTCACCCTGGCCGCGACGGCCCAGTGTCCGTGGCCGGTCGGTGTGTTCGAGCCGTCGCGTGGGTGATGGGGGACCGCCCACGAGCCCGGGTTGCCTCGCTCCTCCGTGGCGCGGTCAGTCCTCGGTCTGGCACCGCGTCCGACCTTCGCCTTCTCGGCCCAGCGGTGGTCGCCTGGGCGGGGTCCGCCGCGTTGTTGGGATCAGCGCCTCAGACCCACCTGGCGGTGGCTGGTCTCTGTACGGTTGCCGCTGCCACGGTCGCTCTTGGCGGCATCACCGTGGCCCGCGGCCTTCGTCCCGGACGGCGCTCCCGTGTCGGACGCGTCGCCCGGTATGTGGGCTGGCGTCGCGACGGGCGGCGCCTGAGGCCGCCGGTCGGGTTGCGGTGGGCTGTGGTTCTCGGACTTGTACTCCTCGGCGTACTTCAGGTCGCGACAGCCGCTCAGCACACCTGGAGGGGGCGGACCGAGGTGGTCGCATTGGCCGCGCAGCGCGCCAGTGTCAGTGCCGTGGTCGTGCTCACCGGCGATGCCCAGGTGGTCGGTTCCGACGATCGCGCCCGGGTGGTCCGGGCCGCCACGCTGACCGAGGCGATCGGACGGGGCGAGCGACATCGTGTCGACGTGCCGGTGCTGCTCGTCGGTGGGCCGGAACTGCGGACACCCCCATGGCACGCCACGATGCGGGTGTCCGGGCGGCTTGACCGTGCCGGGGCCGCGGATACGCGTGCGGCGCTTCTCCGGGTGGCTGGCACGCCCGTGCTGGCGGCGCCGCCGGGCGTCATCCCCGCGGCAGCAGACGGTCTGCGGGCCGGGCTTCGCCGGTCGGTTGACGGCGCGCCGCCCGACCCTCGTGGCTTGCTGCCGGGCTTGGTCGTCGGCGACACCTCACGCACACCCGCTGACCTCACAGAGGCGATGCAGGCGAGCGGGATGACGCACCTCACCGCGGTGTCGGGGTCGAACTGCACGATCGTCACTGCCATGGTGCTCGGCCTGGCGAGTCTGCTCGGTGTGCCACGACGCCTCCGGC
>JBOFJB010000202.1:0-6837 GCA_051650465.1 Dermatophilaceae bacterium
GCCTCTTCACGCACTGCTGGCAGCCTGACGGGCCGGCGTCGGGGGTCGTCCAGGTCGTCCACGGCATGGCTGAGCACGCTGGCCGGTACGCGCGGCTCGGGTCCGCGCTCACGGCCGCCGGGTACGCCGTCTATGCGAATGACCATCGGGGACATGGCCGCACGACATCCGACGCCGACCACGGCTACCTCGCCGACACCGACGGCTGGGCGACGGTGGTCGGTGATCTTCGCAGGGTGACTGCCCTCGCTCGGGAGCAGCATCCGGGCACGCCGGTGTTCCTCTTCGGGCACAGCATGGGGTCGCTCCTCGTCCGGGAGTACGTCATCGAGGACGGCGCCGAGCACGGCAGTCGCGCGGTCGCCGGCATCATCCTGTCGGGGTCCCCGAGCGACCCGGGTGCGCTCGGCACGGTCGGGCTCGGGATCGCCCGCGGTCAGGCACGGCTGCAGGGCCGTCGGCATCCCAGTGCACTGCTCTCCATGCTGACCTTTGGCCAGTACAACCGGGCTTTCCGGCCCAGCCGAACCCGATTCGACTGGCTGTCCAGGGACGATGCGGAGGTCGACGCCTACGTTGACGACCCGCGATGTGGCGCGAGGTTCACGACGGGGTTCTACGTGGACCTGTTCGGTGGCGCCCGCGCGGTGAACGACGACGCGGCAGTGGCTCGGGTCCGCCGCGACCTGCCGGTGCTGCTCGTCTCCGGCGACCAGGACCCACTGGGTGGGAAGGGCGGCACCGGGGTGGCTGCGGTCCGGGACCAGTACCGGCGGGCGGGGCTCACCGACGTGACGATGACGCTCTACCCCGGGGCTCGGCACGAGATCGTCAACGAGACCAACCGTGATGAGGTCACCGCCGACCTGATCGCCTGGCTCGATGCCCACCTGCCCGGGTAGCGACGTCGGGTCGCGGCCGGGTCAGGTGCGGAAAGTGGTTGGGGCGGTGCGCGATTGCGCCCGCCCCGGGACCACCATCAGCGGTGCTGCACGGTGCTACACTTAGGCCGTGCCTACCGCTCACCCTCGTCACTCAGTGACTGAGACGCCGACCGTCGCGGCGGCTCTCGAACCGCTGCGTCAGCGTCTCGGCGACGAGACTCCGACGCTGGGCGAATTGATCGTGCGAGGCGCGCAGGCGATGCTCCGAGAGTTGGACGCGCGTGATCGTGCGCGCGAGCAGTCGCTCGCGACCTTCGTCGATCGACTCGTGGCCGGGCCCGAGCCGGACCTTGACGAGGTCCACGCGATCCGCCATCACAGCCGGCATCCGTGACGGGCCTTGCCCTTCTCGACGCCAGCGCCTTCTGGCGACTGCGCAGTCCACGGCTCGACGGAAGCCGGCGTCAGGAGGTCGCCGAGCGGTCGAGCGCGGACTGGTCGCGGCGAGCACCATCCTGCTGCTGGAGACCCGCTCCGGTGGTGAACTTCCGGCAGTCGACCCCGGCGAGCTCCCCTTCCTCTGGATCAGCATGCGTGCCGAGGCCCGCGCGGCGGAGTTGCAAGCCCAGCTTCGCGCGGCTCACCAGCACCTCGGAGTGCCACCGATGGACTATCTCGTCGCCGCGATCGCCGAGGACCATTCCGCGACTCTTCTGCACTACGACAACGACTTTGAGCGCATCGCGACACACACCGACCTCGCGGTCGACGTCGAACTCCTCGCCCCGCTCGGCTCGCTGCCTTGAGGTGAGGGCCGTGGGTCACAGCGCGAATGCCGCAAGCGCGTCGATCCGACGCCGCCCCGGTTCGGTCGCCCAGTCGCCGATCGTTTCGACCTTGCTGGCCCAGGCGTCGAACTCGGTGCGAAGCGCGTCCACTCCGGTATGGCGGGCGATCTGACCCTCGTAGCTGAGGACGCCGAGGTCGAGCACATGCCGCAGTCCGTCATGAAACGCCACCACTGTGGCGTCATCGACGTCCACGGCGTACTCGTCGATGGACCGGTAGTTGGCTCGGCAGCGTAGTTCGTAGACGAAGTCCATCAGCGTGGTGGCTCGCTCGTTCTTGACGATCTCGTCCCGCACTCCGGAAGGGATCCGCTGATAGGGCTTCCCGACCTTCGTGTGGTTGGCCTTGTTCTCCAGTCACTTCTCGCGGGCCCGCTCGACCCTCCAGCGGCGGGCCATGCGAAGCGCCGCCCAGACCCAGTCCGCGGCATCTCTCCCGAGACTCCAACTGGTTGAACCCCGACGGCTCACCCACGTGCGGGTCGAGGACGCACGTCGCGATCTTCTCTGGATCGCCGGATGCGAGCCGCGTGGCCCATGAGAACGCCGCTCGACGGTAGTGCTGGGTTTCGTAGGTGCGGTGAACCGCAGCATGGGTGTCCGCTGGCTGGCCGGCGACCTGGGTCAACGCGCGTGCGGCGTTGAAGACGGCGTAGTACACCTGCACTGGCAACGTTTGGAGCGTCGCGAGGCGCAGCGCCGGGTCGTCGAGTTGCGCCCCAAGGTGCGCCGCGAGTTCCGTCTGCCAGGCCACCCTGAGGAGTTCGGACGCCCTTGCCGGTATCGGCTTCTTCGGTCGAGAGGTGCCCGCGATGAGCTGCGCTGCGGCGTGGCGGATGTCGACACCGTTGGCCTGCGCGAGGTCGTAGCGGCGAATCCCAGCGAGGACGTTGCTCCTGGTGATGAACCGCGCTTTCGCGGCATTCAAGGATTCAATCTCGAACTCGTCAACCATGCGGTGCGCCCTCCGTCCCTTCCGGCCCGCCATCAGCCGTCAACCTGGCCGTGTCGTCGGTCGGACCCGGACGGGGGCCACGAGGCGCCAGGCGAAAAGTCTGCTCTCTGGGCCGCCAGGGCGATGGCTGAACAGGAGAAGCGCCAAGGGTCTTGGAAGGTGTGGTCACCTTGGTCGGAGCACGGGTGATCACGACGCTGGCATCGAGGGCGGCTACTCCGGCCAGTCCCGGTGGAGCGCAGTGAGGTAGTCGTCGGGGAACGCGTCGGCGTACCTTCCGCTGGTCGCGTCGATCACCGACTGCCGCCGCTGCGCCGCGATGATGCGCTCCTCCTCGACGGCCCGGCTGCCGGCCTCGACCTGAGGCAGGAGCAGCCGGGATCGCGGCTCGCGGGGCCACCGCCGGGCGGCAAGGTCGAGTGCGTGCGCGACGTCGGGCGTCTCGGTGACCTGGTGGCGGGGCCGGCTGGTCGGCATCCATCGAGCCTCCCACTCGACGGAGGTGAGGAGACGGCGCGCTGTCGGTGCGGCGCGGCATCCGTGGGAGGCTTGGCCGGATGCCGGTGCACCACCCGCGATGGTGGCACCGGCCGCCCCCGGACCCGACAGCAGAAGGACCCATCGAGCATGTGCGGAATCGCCGGCTACCACGGCATCCTCCCCGGCGACGAGGGGCTGCTACAGCGGATGAACGACCGGCAGCGGCACCGCGGCCCCGACGGCGAGGGCGTGTACCTCGACGGCCCGGTCGGCCTCGCCCACCGGCGGCTGTCGATCATCGACGTCGCGCACGGCCAGCAGCCGATGCACACCGCCGACGGCCGCTACACGATCGTCTACAACGGCGAGGTCTACAACTATCTCGACCTGCGCGCCGAGCTCGAGGCGGCCGGGCGGGCCTTCAGCACCGACTCGGACACCGAGGTGGTGCTCGAGGCGTTCGCGCACTGGGGTGAGGCCGCGTTCGACCGCTTCAACGGGATGTTCGGCCTGGCCATCTGGGACCGCGACGAGCAGCGGCTCACCCTGGCCCGCGACCACTTCGGCATCAAGCCGCTCTACGTCGCCCGGGTGCCCCGCCACGGGGCGGATGACGCGCTGCTCTTCGCCAGCGAGATCTCGCCGATCCTCGAGACCGGGCTGGTGCCGCGCCGCCCGAACGACCGCTCGGTGTATCGGTACCTGCGGTTCCGGGCCCACGAGGACGGCACCGCAACTTTCTTCGAGGGCATCGAGCGCCTTGCCCCGGGGGAGGTGCTCACCGCCGACGCCACCGGCATCCACCGCCGGATGTTCACCCGGCTCAAGGACGAACTACTCGAGCGGGCCACCGAGCAGCGGCCTTACGACGACGCGGCCGCCGCCGAGTACCGCACGCTGCTCACCGAGAGCATCCGGCTGCGGTTGCAGTCCGAGGTGCCGGTGGGCACCAGCCTCTCCGGCGGGCTGGACTCCAGCGCCGTGGCGGTCGTCATCAACCAGCTGCTGAACCAGGGCGACGAGTTGTCGACCCGCGCGGTCGGCATCCGGCAGAACACCTTCAGTGCGGTGTTCCCCGGCAGCATCAACGACGAGGAGCGCTACGTCGACGACGTGCTCGACAACTGCCGGGGCCACGTCGAGGCGCACAAGATCCGGCCCACGGCCGACGAGTTCAAGACCGACCTGCTCGACTTCATCCGCACCCAGGAAGAGCCGCTCATCTCGAGCGGCCCGTACGCGCAGTACCAGGTGATGCGCGAGGCCACGAAACACGTGACGGTGCTGCTCGACGGGCAGGGCGCCGACGAGATGATGGCCGGCTACATCCCGTACTACTTCGTCTACCTGCGCCAACTCCGTGCGCAAGGTGCCACCAAGGCCGCGGCCGAGTTGGCCAAGAGCCTCGACGTGCTCTACCGGCTCGGGCGCTTCAAACTCAAGGCCACACTCAGCCTGAAGAAGACCGTGCCGACCACCCAGTTGCTCGCGCCCGACTTCGTGGCCCGGCACCGCGGTGAGCGGTTCGATGTCGAGCCCGCGAATCTCAAGAAGCGGCTGGTGCAGGACCTCTTCCACCACAGCCTGCCCTCGCTGCTGCGCTACGAGGACAAAAACACCATGCGCTTCTCGCTCGAGGGCCGGGTGCCGTTTCTTGACAAGGAGGTGTTGAAGTTCGTCTTCAGCCTCTCCGACGAGGCGATCATCAAGGACGGCTGGAACAAGCGGGTGCTCCGCGACGCCACCCGCACCCTGCTGCCCGAGTCGATCAACCGGCGCCGCAACAAGATTGGCTTCACCACCCCGCAGGTCGAGTGGTTCCAGCGGTTGAAGAACTACTTCTACTCGATCTTCCTCAGCGAGTCGTTCGCGAACCGCCCGTACTGGAACCAGACCGAGGTGCTGCACGCCTTCGAGGGCTGGATCAAGGGCACCAACGACGTCGACACGATGACGTTCTGGCGGCTGATCAACCTCGAGTTGTGGCTGCGCGAGTTCGTTGACGAGCGCGACGAGCAGGCGCAGGCGGATGCCGCCGCGCTCACCTCCCGCGTCAAACCCGACGTCGAGCCGAACCCCGGGCGGGAGCTCGACCTCGTCACGGCCCGCGGCGAGACAGTGCGCCGGTACCCGCTGCGCACCGAGTTGTTCGCCCGCGACGACGACCTCGACGCCCGGGTGCTCGAGCGGGTCGACGCGTTCTTCGCGGACTTGCCGTCCGCTGCTGCGTCGCCGGGTGCTGACCATGCCGCGGCAACCGGCGGCACCTGGTGGTTCGTCGTGTCCGAGAAGATCGTCGCGATCACCCAGGGGCGCTCGTACTTCGTGTGGGACATCACGGTCGGCCGCCCGGCCCGGGTGCTCTCGAAGTACGTCACCCGCACCCCGGCCGGGATCGGGCTCGGCAGCCCGTTCACCATGCAACTTGCGATCCAGGAGGCCGGGCTGCCGCGGGTGCTGTACGCCTCAGCAGGCGGCGCGGTGGGCAAGGCGCTGGGGCGCAAGGGCGTGTTCTACGACCTCGTGGGCAACGACATCCGGGCCATCGACGGGCCCACCGAGTACTCGGCATACCCGAGCAACGTCTCGGCCAAACTCGCCCCGAAGGACCCGGATGCGGTGGCCGCGCGGCTCTCGGCCGGCATCCGCGAGCGGGTGCCCGAGCCGTGGCGCTCGACGTTCGCCGGCACCATCGTCATGGACGCCAACGACATTGGCCGCAACGTGCTCGGTGCCGACGTGCTGGATGTCGACCGCTCCCGGTTCGAGGAGATGTTCGCCGACAACCCGCTCGGCCAGGGCACCGAGCAGACCCCGATGGCCGTGGTGTTCCTCCGCGACTGAGTCGGCGGCTCAGTCGCCGAACCGCCATGACCGCGCACATCTTCGTTGACGAAACCTACGGATGGCACAAGCAGCCGAGCGCGTCGTCTATCACCACCGGCGGCGGCATAAAGAGCACATGCTCGCGGTTCCCGACGCAATCGCGTGGTGCTGGGCCAAGGGCGGCAATTGGCGTCACCGCATCACGCCGGTGATCGCGCAGGTGCGAGAGGTCTGAGGGCCTGCCGCCCCCGGAAATGCGCGAAGCCCGAGCGCCGCGGTCGTCCGGCCGGGTCTCGGGCTCACTTCCTCGGGCTCAGCGCCCCAGGCAGCATCCAGTATGCAGACGTCGAGGCGATCCGATTAACCCTTCGCCGACAACCCGCTCGGCCAGGGCACCGAGCAGACCCCGATGGCCGTGGTGCTCCTCCGCGACTGAGCTCGAACCCGCGGGACCACAGCCCAGCACGATCAGGCTGCGCTGCCGATCCTCACAGTCAGGCGAGGGTGGGTTCCTCGCCCTCTGGCGGTGGCTCCCGGCGCGACATGACGGTCCAGGCCAGCCAGCCGAGACCGCCGAGCGGCAACTCCATGAGATTGGTGAAGATCGAGAACAGCACGACGCCGGCCGTCGCGCTCGCAGGGTCGGCCCCCCAGCCGACCAGCACCGCCGCGGTGGCCGTCTCGGTGACGCCGAGCCCGCCTGGAGTCACCCCGACCGCGGTGAGTAGACGCCCGATCGCGTACGCCGCGAAGAACAGGTCGAGCGGGAGGTCGACCCCCACCTGGCGCATCACCAGCACGAAGAGCACGAAGTACGCGCCGAAGAAGAGCGCTATCCCGAGCG
>JBOFJB010000203.1:0-4351 GCA_051650465.1 Dermatophilaceae bacterium
GACAGTTTGAACCCGACCACCCGTGGGATGAGCATCGACACCGGCTGACCGAGCATCGCGGCCTCGGCCTCGATGCCGCCGACACCCCAGCCGAGCACGCCGAGCCCGTTCACCATGGTGGTGTGGCTGTCGGTGCCGACGCAGGTGTCGGGGTAGGCGACGCCGTCGCGGACCATCACGGTGCGGGCGAGGTGCTCGATGTTGACTTGGTGGACGATGCCGGTGCCGGGTGGCACGACCTTGAAGTCGTCGAACGCGGTCTGCCCCCAGCGCAGGAAGGTGTAGCGCTCCTCGTTGCGCTGGTACTCGATGTCAACGTTGCGCTCGAAGGCATCGGCGCGCCCGAAGACGTCGATGATCACCGAGTGGTCGATGACGAGCTCGGCCGGCGCGAGCGGGTTGATCCGGGCGGGGTCGCCACCGAGTTCGGCGACAGCCTCGCGCATCGTGGCGAGGTCGACGACGCACGGCACGCCGGTGAAGTCCTGCATGATGACGCGGCCCGGGGTGAACTGGATCTCAGTATCGGGCTGAGCGTTCTCGTCCCACGCTCCCAGCGCCCGGATGTGGTCTGCCGTGACGTTGGCGCCGTCCTCGGTGCGCAGCAGGTTCTCGAGCAGCACTGTCAGGCTGTACGGCAAGGTGTCGCTCCCCCGCACCGCCGCGACGCGGTACATCTCATAGGACGTGCCACCCACCTCGAGCGTGCCGTGGGCGTCGAAACTGTTCGTGCTGGCCACCATCGGCTCCTTCTCACTTTTTATCTTGATGTCAAGATATCGTGCCACATTCCGGCGCTCACGGCGAGCCTAATGGGGCTGCACCGTCTGCCTTCTGGGGTCGAGGATGGTGTGCGAGCCGCCGCCGGGTCAGCACTGGCTCAGCCCGACCTTGGTGAGGTCTAGCTCTAGGCGCCCGGCGGTCGGTGTGGAGGCGTTGAGTGCTGGTGGGATGTCGTGCCCTGGCTGGTCGGTGCGCACTGGTCCATTAGGGCGGTCGACTGCGCTCCTACCCAAAAAATGACCGATGACCTGAGGCGATGCCGTTTCGGGCCCGCGGGCGTCGGGGTGGGGTCACGGACCGTTGCGAACCAGAGCGAGCCCAATCCGGGCCCTTGTGTCAGCAGGCACCGACGGACGCAGACGACCGCAGGCTCCTCCCCCGGCGGCGCCGCGCGGGTACTCTGGAAATCAGTTCGATCGCACAAACCAAGGATGTGCCCGATGACAGTTCTTCCGGTCAACGTCGACGATGACCTCATCGAGTTGCTCGACGCCCAGGCGGCTGAGTCGGGCAGGCCCCGCAGTGAGGTGCTGGCTGCTGCTATTCGGCGCGGTCTCGGCGGCGGTCGCTTGGCCGAGACGCTGGGGTCCTACCGGACCGGCGAGGAGATCTCCGAGGACGACGCGATGGCTCTCGCCAAGGCCGAGCTCGCGGCCGCCCGCTCCGAGCGCACGACCGCGTGAGCGGTGCTCCACCGCACCGGGTCGTCGTCGACCCGAACGTGTTCATCTCGGCGACGATCACACCCGATGGGGCGCTTGGCCCGATCATCGGACTGATCGACGACGGCACACTCGTGCCGGTCGTCACCCAGCACTTGGCGGACGAGGTCCGACGTGCTCGGTCGACCGTTCTGCGATCTTCTGCGAGCCATCCTGCGCGTCCTTACGCCGTTCTGCGCCACTAAGGCCAACCCGGCTCCCGAGTGCCGAACCCGAGCCCGCGATCTCCACGTGCGCCCGAAGGCCGGTCCCGTGGGGGTTCGACCCCATGATCCAGATCGCATCACCGCAGGTCAGAGCCGATTCTCGTGAGCACGGCGACACACTCCACATGGTGCGTCATCGGGAAGGCGTCGAAGGCGCGCAGCGACGCGAGCCGGTAGCCCGCGCCAGCGAAGGTCGCGACGTCACGGGCCAAGGCAGCCGGGTCGCACGCCACGTACGCGACCACGCGGGGCGCCATCCGGGCGACAGCCAGCGTGACCTCACGGCCGGCGCCGGTCCGCGGCGGGTCCAGCACCACGATGTCCGCCTGCTCGGGAAGCAGGACCGAGCGCCCCGGCCCACCCTGCGGCGCACCTCGGCGTGACCGCGACCGGCCCCGGCTCCGGGGCACGCCGAGCGCGTCATCGACCCGCGAGGTCAGCACGACAGCGTTGCCGAGCGGCCCGAGCACTACCCGCGCCCGGGCCGCCGCCTCGGCGTCAACCTCCACCGCCACCACCTGACCGTCTGGGCCGACCTCCTCGGCCAGCGCGGACGCGAACAGCCCTGCACCGCAATAGAAGTCGATCACCCGTTCCCCGGCCCGAGGCGCCACCCCATCCAGCACCGCCGAGACATACGCGCCCGCAGCCGCAGGATGGACCTGCCAGAAGCCCCGTGCGGACACCGCGAACTCGCGTGCCCAGACTCGCCGACCGCCGGCCGAGGCGTGCCACTCCGCCGCAACCCGCTCGACGACATCAGGCACCGCGTCATCCGAGAGCCCACGATCACCTCTCGGCACCGGCACCGCGACCGGTGACCCGAGCGATGGCGCGACGACGTCAACAGCCACGGCATTCGGCCAGGTACCGGCGGTGACGTCAAGCGCGGTGACACCGGGCGCGGCGATGCGGCAGCGGTCGACCGGCACGATTACCTGGGAGCGATGGCGGCGCAAACCGGCCCGCCCGTCATCGCCGACCGCGAACTCGACGCGGGTACGCCAAGCAAGCCCGGCATCGTCGCCCGCCAGTGGCTCGACAACCACGTCGATGTCGAGCCCAGCCAGCCGGGACAGCTGCTCACGGATGACGCCCGCCTTGAGCGTGCGCTGCCGCGGCAGCGAGACGTGCTGGAAGTCGCACCCACCACAACCACCTGGGCCGGCCCACCGACACGGCGGAACCACCCGGTCCGGCGACGCCCCCAGCACCGCGACCGCGTCGGCCCGCACGAACCGCCCACCGGCACCGACCTCGGTCACCCGCGCCCGCACCCGCTCGCCGGGCAGGGCATGACGGACGAAGAGCACCTGGCCCTCATACCGAGCCACCGCGTGCCCGCCATGGGCGAACCCGGTGACCTCGACCTCGGCCTCCTCCCCCACCGTGAGGCCGGTGCGCTCCCGCGTCATCAGCCCTCGCCGCGACGAACGTCCCCGACGACCGGGCCGTCGTCCAGGCGGTCCTCGACGCCCGCCGACGAGGCGAGCTGCCACGGCACCGACGACACCATGACACCGGGAGTGAACAGCAGCCGCCCCTTGAGCCGCAGCGCGCTCTGATTGTGCAGCAACTGCTCCCACCAGTGGCCCAGCACGTACTCCGGGATGTAGACCACCACCAGATCTCGCGGACTGCCCGAGCGGATCGACCTGACGTAGTCGACGATCGGCCGGGTGATCTCCCGGTACGGGCTGTCGAGCGCCTTGAGCGGCAGCGGGATGTCGCGCCGGTCCCACTCGGCCTGAAGCGCCTGGGTCTCGACGGGGTCGACGTCGACCGTCACCGCCTCCAGAGTCGAGGGCCGGGTCGCCCGGGCGTACGCGAGCGCACGCAATGTGGGTTTGTGGATCTTTGACACCAGCACGATGGCGTGTACCCGAGACGGCAGCATCTGCTGCCTGGTGTCGCGCTCGCCGACGGCGAGTTCGTCACGGACCCGGTCGTAGTGCCGGCGGATGCCGGTCATCAAGGCAAACAGCACCACCATGGCTGCGATGGCAAAGCCGGCCCCCTGGAGGAACTTGGTCAGCAGGACGACAACGAGCACCGTGCCGCACAGCCCAGCGCCGACCCCGTTGACCACCCGGCTGCGGATCATCCGGCCACGCGCGCCCGGGTCCCGTTCCAGGCGAAGGTGGCGGTTCCAGTGCCGCACCATGCCGACCTGAGACAGCGTGAAGGAGACGAACACGCCGACGATGTACAACTGAATGAGGCGAGTCACCTCGGCGTCGTAGACCACCACCAGTGCCGCCGCGGCGCCAGCGAGGATGAGGATGCCGTTGCTGAACGCGAGCCGGTCCCCGCGGGTATGCAGTTGGCGCGGCAGGAAGCCGTCCCGAGCAAGGATGGAGCCGAGCACCGGGAACCCGTTGAACGCGGTGTTAGCGGCGAGCACGAGAATGAGGCCGGTGACGATCGAGACCATCACCACACCCGGGGGGAACCCGGAGAACACCGACTCGGCAACCTGCCCCATCACGGTGTCCTGGATGTAGTCCTCACCTACCGGCACACCGTCCCGAGTCAGTTGCAGCGCGGGGTCCTCGGCGTACTTCACACCGGTCCACCTGGCCAGCGCGACCATCGAGACCAGCATGGCGATGGCGACACAGCCCATGAGCAGCAGCGTCA
>JBOFJB010000204.1:0-5046 GCA_051650465.1 Dermatophilaceae bacterium
TCCGCTCAGTCGGTGACGAGGTCGGTCAGCGGCGCGATGAAGAAGTACACGAGGAACAGCGCCGAGACGCCCCACATCATCGGGTGCACGCCGCGTGGCTTCCCGCGCACCACCTTGATGAGCGTGTAGGCCAGGAAGCCCGCCCCGATGCCCACCGTGATCGAGTACGTGAACGGCATGAGCACGATCGTGAGGAACGCCGGGACGGCGATCTCCAGGTCGTCCCAGTCGATGCCCCTGACCTGCTGCATCATGAGGAACCCGACGAGCACCAGCGCGGGCACCGCCGCTTCGTTCGGGATGACGCGCACGAGCGGCGCGAAGAGGATCGACACGAGGAACAGCAGCCCGGTGACCACCGAGGCCAGGCCGGTGCGTGCGCCCTCGCCCACCCCCGAGGCCGACTCGATGTACGAGGTGTTCGACGACACTCCCGCGGCGCCACCGGCGGCCGCCGCCAGTGAGTCGACGACGAGGATGCGCTGGGTGTTCGGCGGGTTTCCCTCGGCGTCGAGCAGCCCGGCCTCGGCACCGATCGCGGTCATCGTTCCCATGGTGTCGAAGAAGTCGGCGAGCAGCAGCGTGAACACCAGCAGCAGGGCCGCCACGACCCCGACCCGGTCGAACGAGCCGAGCAGGCTGAACTCGCCGAGCGTGCCGAAGGACACCGGGTCGATGGAGTCCGGCCAGGCCGGCACGTTGAGGTTCCAGCCGAGCGGGTTGACGACGTTGTCGCCGTTCTCGTCGACACCGGTGACGGTCGGCCCCACCTCGGCGACCGCCTCCACGACGAACGCGACGACCGTCGTGGCGAGGATGGCGATGACGATCGCGCCCTTCACCTTGCGCACCCAGAGCGCGACGATCAGCACCAGGCCGAACGCGAAGACCAGTGTCGGCCACCCCACGAGCCGGCCGCCGACGCCGAGCTCGACCGGTACGGGCCCGGTGGCGGTGCGCCGTACGAAGCCGGCGTCGACCAGGCCGATGAGCGCGATGAACAGGCCGATCCCCACCGAGATCGCCACCTTCAGCGCCGGTGGCACCGCGCGGAACACGGCCTGCCGGAAACCGGTGAGCACCAGGACCAGGATGACCAGGCCCTCGATGACCACCAGCCCCATGGCGTCGGCCCAGGTCATCTGGCTCGCGACGCCGAAGGCGAGGAACGCGTTGAGGCCGAGCCCGGTGGCCAGCGCGAGCGGATAGTTGGCGACCATCCCCATGAGGATGGTGAGCACTCCGGCGACGAGCGCCGTGCCGGCCGCGATGGCAGCGAGGTCGGGCGTGTCGCCTCCGCCGAGGTACCGGCCGTCGGCATCCTGTACGAAACCGAGGATCAGCGGGTTGAGCACCACGATGTAGGCCATCGTGACGAACGTGGCCACTCCTCCTCGCAGCTCGCGGGCCACCGTCGAGCCACGAGCACTGATCCGGAAGAAGCGGTCGAGGCGGGAGCCTCTCGGGGCACTGCTGGTGCCGGCCGGGCCGGCCGTGGTCTCCGGCATGAACGGCAACCTAGCGGTCCACGGCCGTCACCGCGTGTCGTGCCGGCCACGACCGGAGGTGACGCACCGGGGTCGGGCCGACAAGGAGGCGCCGGGTGACCCGCCGTCCTCCTAGGCTGACCCCCGTGTGCCCCGCCGAGACCCCACCACCCGACACCGACGGGCCGGACGACGTCCACGCCCGGTTCGGGACGGCCGCACCGACCGAGGCTCCGGGGATGTCCAGCCGCACGATCGCGCTGGTGGGAACCGCGGTGTGGGCCGTGGCGCTCGTCGTGGTCCTCGTCGTTCCCGCACTGCACACCGGCGAACGGTCCTGGTGGCCGTGGACCTGCGTCGCGGGGATGGCGCTCGGCGGGTTCGCGTGGTGGTTCGTGCGTCGAGGCCGCGGCAACGCCGTCGGCGCCTGACCGACCCAACCGCCGGCGCCCGACGGACCCTACCCGACGTCCGGATGACGCCCACTCCGCCCGGGGGACCGCCGGACTCGACGGAGGCCCGCACCGGGGAGGCAAGCCACCCGGCCGGTACCGATCGGTGCGCCCTCGGTCAGGTGAGGTCGAGCCGGTAGTCGTCGACGATCGGCGGAGCCACCGACTCCGGCAGCGGCTCCTCGGTGTCGACCTCGGAGTGCGCGCCGCAGCCATGGTCGAGACTCACGACCCGACCGTCGCTCGGTGACCACTGGTTGGCACACACACCGAACACCGCACGAAGGGCGCCTGCCATCGGGACGAAGAACCCGCAGGTCGAACACGCCGCGGGCGCCGCCACCGCCACCGCCGAGGTCGGCCCTGACTCGCCGTCGTACCACCGGGTGGCTGCCACCTCACGACCCTCGGGCGAGAGCACCCGCGGGCGCCCGAGCCCGAGCTCCCATCCGGCGACGGCGTCGACGTCCTCGTCGCCGGTGGCCTCGAAGCCGGCCTCGAGCAGCGGGTCGTCGGCGACGTACGGGGTGAGGTCACCGGGCCCGAGGTCGCCGGGCGCCAGCCGCGACGCATACGGCATCCACGCGGGCGAGAGCAACGCACCGTCACCCGGCACCAGGTCGGTCTCGCACACGGTGACGACCTTCGACCGGGAGACCCGGGCCACCGACACCGCCCACCGCCATCCGCGGTAAGAGGGTCTGAGGCAGGCGAAGTAGTGGGTGGCGAGCCGCTCGTCGACCATCTCCAGGCCGAGGTGCTCGCCCACGCCGTCGCCGTCGGCGACGGACGACGCTGCCTCCCGGGCCAGGTCGACCGCGTCGGCCAGGGTGGGGTCGGTCTTGACGGGGCTCATCGCCGGAGGCTCACAGCTCGAGGTCGGAGGCCACCGCGCGCAGCACCTGCGCGACCTTGTCGCCGTGCGCCTTGTCGGGGAAGTGCCCACGGCGCAGCGACTCGGAGACGGAGTCGAGCAGCTTGATGACGTCCTCGACGATGACCACCATCTCGTCGGCCGGCTTGCGGTCGCGGACGCGCCGGTTCGTAGCCACCGACGGAGCGGGGTCGAGCAGCCGCACCGAGAGGGCCTGGGCCCCGCGGCGGCCCTCGGCGATGCTGAACTCGATGCGCTGACCTCCCTTGAGGCCGGCGACACCCGACGGCAGCGCGCTCGCAGGGACGAACACGTCGCCCTCACCGCCATCACCGGAGACGAAGCCGAAGCCCTTCTCGGCATCGAAGAACTTCACCTTGCCAGTCGGCACGGTCCACCTCTGTCTGCTGCGTCCGGTCATGGAGGCCGTCCGGTCACGGAGGGACGGCCGGTCCCAGGCTAACGGGTACCGCGGCGCCCGTGCCTCCGGGTTGCCTCCCGACGCGCGACGGTGACCCGCACCCGGGCGACGTGCGCGTCGTCCGCGAAACCCGGTCGAGGGGTGTCGGCAGCCTGTGCCAGTGTCGGCGGGGTGCGCGACACGGAGACCGGGGACACCGATGTCGGGGCGCGGCCGTCAGCATCCCGCGGCGCGCCCGCGACCCCGCCCCGGCTGACCCTGCGCGGGTTCTGGGGCGCCCTCCCACGAGAAGGACGCTGGCTGCTGTCGAGCACCGCCTTCTCCACCCTGGGACGAGGGATGACGCTGCCGTTCACCGTCATCTACCTCACCGAGGTGCGCGCGGTGTCCCTCGATGTCGCCGGGGTGCTCATGGGGCTGGTCGCCGCGGTGGCGCTCGTCGTCACGGCGCCGGTGGGTGTGCTCGTCGACCGGCTCGGCGCCCGCATGGTCATCATCGCCGGGCAGCTCGCGCAGATCGTCGGCATGGTCGTCCTCGCGACCGCCACCACGGTTCCGGTCCTGGCGCTGGCGATGAGCCTGCTGGGGGTCAGCTTCGGCGTCGGCTGGCCGGCGTTCAACGCGATGATCGCGAGCATCGTCGACGGACGGCTGCGCACCCAGTTCTTCGGCATCAACTTCGCACTGGTCAACCTCGGCATCGGTGTCGGCGGCGTCCTCAGCGGTTCGTCGCCGATGTCGACCGCCCCGGCACCTTCGCGGCGCTCTTCCTCGCGGATGCCGTGTGCGCGGCCGTGCCGCTCGTGCTCCTGCTCGGGCCGCTGCGTCACATCGCCGGTCGTCCCGTGCCGGCGGCCGAGGCTGCCTCCTCGCGAAACACCGGGTACCTGGCGATGCTGCGCAGGCCGGCGGTGCTGTGGGTCACCGTCGTCGCCTTCCTCGCGAGCTTCGTCGGCTACGGCCAGATGGAGGCCGGTTTCCCGGCGTTCGCACGCCAGGTCAGCGAGGTCTCGACGCGCACGGTCGGCTTCGCCTTCGCCGCCAACACCGCGATCATCGTCGCGCTCCAGTTCCTCGTGCTCCGCCACATCGAGGGCCGGCGCCGCACTCGCGTGTTCGTGGTCATGGTGGCGGTGTGGTCGGTGTCGTGGCTGGTGCTCGGTGCCACCGGCCTGGCGGCGGGTACCGGCGCCGCCACGGCTGGCGTGATCGTGTTCATGTCGGTTTTCGCTCTCGGCGAGACCCTGCTCCAGCCCACGCTGCCGGCCATCGTCAACGACCTCGCGGCCGACCATGAACGAGGCCGCTCCAACGCGCTGTCGGCGAGCGCGTTCCAGGTGGGCGCGGTCACGGCACCGGTCGTGGCCGGCTGGCTCCTCGACCGAGACCTGGCCGCGATGTTCATCGGGGTCCTGCTGACCTGCCTCGGCGCGGTCGCATGCCTCGCCCTGGCGCTCGAACGCTCGATCACCCCGCAGGTCAACGGCGTCGACCCGCGCTGACCTCGCGCAGGTCGGCCGGTCGCGCGACCACGACCACCCCAGCGCCGCAGAAGCAGCCGGAGCAGGCCACCACCTCACGCCGGCCACGAGACACACCGGGCCGGGCGACACGCCAACCGCTCGACCATCGTCGGTGTCGTGGTGTCGACCAACGTCTCCCGGCCTACCGACGCCATCCGGGCGACTCGTGCAAGCCCTACCGGCCCCTCCGTGGGCGAGAGGCCCGAACCGCGGCGACGCCCGTCGCGATCACCGCGGCACCCACCAACGCCACGGGCGCCATGGGCCACGGACCGGTGTCGGCAAGTGC
>JBOFJB010000205.1:0-1691 GCA_051650465.1 Dermatophilaceae bacterium
GCCGAGCCGTCGCGCTGGGCCTGGCCACGGAGGTGGCCGACGAGCCGTTCGTCGCCGCGACCCGGTGGCTCGAGCAGGTCGCCACCCGGTCGCCCGACGCCGTCGCCGCCACGAAGGCGCTGTTCGAGCGCACCTGGAGCTCAGGCCCGCGTCGCACCTTCGCCCGCGAGCGGTTCGCCCAGGCGCGTCTGCTCGCCGGTGCCAATGCGGCGGTGGCCCGGAAGGCGGCCCTCGCCCGCCGCCAGCCGCAGTTCGGCCCGCGAGCCCACTGAGCGGATGACGAGCGTCGCCCCGTACCCGGGCCGCCGGTCCGGCGGCTCGGCCGTCGGCGGCCGCTGCATCCGTCGCCCCGACTGAGCGCAGAGCCGCAGGTCCGGGGCTCGCGCCGCCGGGCCGGGATCGCCCTCGCCCGCCGGCGCTGACCCGATCGTCGTGCCGCGGCCATCCCGGCGTCACTCGCCATGCACCGGCGACCGGTGGGCTGGTACCACCGTCCCGTTCCGGGGGCGGCCACCCGAGTATCCGGAGGCCGTCATGACCGACCTGCAGCACCAGACCCCGACGCGACCCGGCCTCGACCGGCGCACCGCCCTCGCCGGAGGTATCGCCACGCTCGCCGCACTCGGCCCGCTGCAGGCGCTCGGTGCCCGCACCGCCGGCGCCGCGCCGATGGCGAGGTCGCCGTTCAGCCCCGACTACGGACCGCTGTCCCCGGTGCGCGACGACGCGACCGGCCTGGCGCTGCTCCGCCTCCCGAAGGGCTTCGAGTACGTCTCCTACGGCTGGACCGGCGACCGCATGGACGACGGCCGCCCCACTCCGGGGGCCCACGACGGCATGGCCACCTTCCGGCGGTCCGACGGCACGGTCTCGATCGTGCGCAACCACGAGCTCGGCGGGTACACCGGTGCGATCGCCGGCACTCCGGCCTACGACCCGGCGGCGCCCGGCGGTACGACCACCCTCGTGTTCGACCCGGACGACGGTCGTTTCCTCGGCGCCACGCCCAGCCTCGCGGGCACCATCCGCAACTGTGCCGGCGGTCCGACCCCGTGGCGCACCTGGCTCAGCTGCGAGGAGACCACCGAGGTCGGGCCGGACGGCACGCGGCACGGCTACGTCTTCGAGGTGCCGGAGAACGGGCGCTCGACCGGCCGGCCGCTGCGGCAGATGGGCCGGTTCAGCCACGAGGCTGTGTGCGTCGACCCGCGCACCGACATCGTCTATCTCACCGAGGACGCCACCCCGTCGGGCTTCTACCGCTACCTGCCGAACCGGCGACGCGATCTCGCGGCCGGCGGCGAGCTGCAGATGCTCGTCGTGAGGACACCGGACGGCTCCTCCTACTCCACGTACAGCGACGGCACCGGTACCCGTTACCGCACGTCGTGGGTCACCATCGACAACCCCGACTACGCGCCCGGCGAGACCCGCCCCGCGGAGCAGGGCGCGGCCAAGGGGGCTGCGGTGTTCCGCCGGCTCGAGGGCGCCTGGTGGGGCAACGACCGCGCCTACGTCGTGTCGACCAGTGGTGGGCCGAAGGGTCAGGGTCAGGTGTTCGAGTACGACCCGGTGGCCGAGACCATGCGCGTGCTCTTCGCCTCGCCCGACGCGGAGGTGCTGAACAACCCGGACAACATCTGCGTCAGCCCGCGCGGCGGCATCGTGCTCTGCGAGGACGGCGACAGCGG
>JBOFJB010000206.1:0-2785 GCA_051650465.1 Dermatophilaceae bacterium
CCGCTGCGGCTGCGGTGCTGACCAGGGCGATGGCGAGCAGCAGGTGGCGCTGGCTCCGGTGAGCGACCTGGCGGTCGGTCACCCGACCGGTGGCCCGGAGCAGGATGAGCGCGATAAACGGGACACCGACGATCAGCCCCGCAGCGAGCGCGGACCATCGGGCCGCAGCGGCGAGGTCCGGGCTGGTCACGGCCGCGGTCCAGCAGATCAGGGCAAGGAGCACAGGGAACGGGCTGAGAACTCTTCCGATCAGGTCGGCTCTCGCAGAGGGCTGCGCACTGTTGAGCCGCTGCTCGTCGAGCTGGTCCCGAGGTGGTCGGCCGACCTGCCCGCTGTCGTGGATCTCGATGAGTCGCCGGGTCAGCACGGTGTCTGGAGAGAGGAAGCCACTCCTGCCGAGCCGGACCGCGTCCGGAGCGTTTCGCCACTGCGGGGTCACCCGGACCAGGTCGCGCGCCGCGGTGAGCGACCGGGCGATGGGCACCGTGAGCAGGCCGAGCCCGAGGATGACGAGGGTGAGCGGCATCAGCGCGTGGCCCACGGTGGCGCCGACGCTGCTGGGGCGCCCGGACGCGTTGAGCGCGACATGGATGCTGAACGCCAGCATGACCACGGTGCCGCTGACCGCCGCGACCGTGATGCTGGCCAGGGCGACCGAGGCGGGCGGGTCGTGCCACCGCAGTGCTCGAACGCGCCGCGCCGCGAACACTCCCAGGTCGAGAGCGACCCAGGCGAAGAAGGCGTACAGCCCGAGTGTGTAGACGAGCAGCGCGGGGGTCTGTTCGAGTTGGGCGTGGTCGGTCACGGTGGCGTCGTGCAGCGGGGACAACGCCCAGGCTGCGGTGGTCACCCCCGCCGCGACCGCAGCGACGGTCACCCGCGTTCTGGAGAGCCGGCCGTCTGGTTGTTCGACGGTCGCGGCCCACAGGCGAAGGCTGGTGAGCGAGAGGATGAGCGCCAGCCGTGCCGCCAGGGAGGCGACGTTCGGGATGTGCAACGCGCTGTCGATGACGGGCCGGGCGAAATGCGTCGTCGCGGTTGCTGCCATCGCGGCCGTGGTGATGGCGAGCAGACCACGTAGCCGGGTCGGGTATCGGGCGACCACAACCAGGCGATAGGCCGCCGCCGTCCAGAGGGCGAGGCACACCGCCGTCCCGACGACGGTCACCGCAGCGCCCTGGAGGCAGGGTCGTCGCCGACCGCGGAGGCCCGACGCAAGTGGGCGACGATCCGGGTGCCGACGACCTCGGCATCCCGCTCGTACGGTGTGCGGTACGCGTGGCCGCGCATCGCGGCGGCGGTGAGGTCGGGGTGGCTGAGGAACCGCTCCGCGACCTCGGGGTCCAGGTCGGGGGCGACGCCGTGCAGGACGTCGGGCAGTTGCGGGTTCACCGACGGGTCGTGGCCGAGGAGCATGTGCGCGACCTCGTGACACACCACCGCGTTCTGGCGCAGCGGGGTGGCGTCGGCCGGGTAGGCGATGACGTCCCTCGACGACGTCCGGAGCCAGACGCCGGACATGTCCGCTCCGGTCAGGGGAACAGGGAGGAGGTCGATCTCCCGGCTCCGGGTCTGCTGCGCGTACCGGACGACCTCGTCGAGCGCGCCTCGAGGTGACGCGGCAGCGACCGCGCGGACGACTCGGTCTCGCGCAATGGCGCGGCGAAGCATGCTCATGGCCGCTCGTCGTGCTTGGCCCGAACCATGGCGGCGATCTCCAGCAGAGTGGTCGCGTCGAGGCCGCCGCGGAGTACCAGGCCGCTGACCTGCGCCTGCCGCAGGCTGGTCAGCGCGGCGAGTTGCTCGTTGACGCGGCGCTCCTCGTCCTCGTCGTAGAAGTACCCGACCGGTACGCCGAAGACCTCGGCGAGGCCGCCGACGAGCCGGGCCGATGGGTTGCGGGCTCGGCCGGCTTTCATGTTCTGCAGGTGCGTGGCGGTGACGGTGATGCCTCGCTGACCGAGTTCTCGGACCACCGCCTCGACGGTGTACCGGGTGCCCTGCGGGTTCGGGACGGTCGCGAAGAGATGCTCGAGTCGACTACTCAGACGCGGGAGTTCGTCAGATCTGGTCATGGCCCACCTACCCAACTGGAGTTTCCCTCGGCGAAACCGTAGCAGGATCGGGGCAGCCTGTGGTTGGCTGACGCCAGGGCCCATTCCACGATCGTCAGGTCGACAGCAGCGCCGACGTCTCTGGGGGTTCTTCGTCGATGTCAGCAGCATGGAGGGAGCGCTGATGCGCAACGTCGTCGCTGTCCACCGGGACGGCTCGGGCTCTGTCGTACTCGCCGGTCTGCCACCGGCGCACGTCACGGCTGTCGACATCCACGACGCTCGCCGCACCGTCCTCGGTGTCGTGGCCGAGCATGCGCGTGCGACGGGCCAGGTCGTGGAGGTCGTGGCGCGGGAACCCGATCGGGAGTACCGCGTTCGGGTCGCGCCGGACGGTGTGATCCACCCGGTGCAGTGGGCCGCGTTCGCCACCGACGAAGGAGTTGACCACGATCGGCCGCCGCCACGAACGGCTGACCCGTGGCGGTTCGGTTAGGGTCGATCGATGATCCGGTTCGATGCCGTGACCAAGGAGTTCCCGGGCGGGATGGTCGCGGTCGACGACCTGTCGCTCACCGCGCCCACCGGCAAGATCACCGTCCTCGTCGGGCCGTCCGGCTGCGGCAAGACCACCAGCCTGCGCATGGTCAACCGGATGGTCGAGCCCACCCGGGGCGGCGTCAGCCTCGACGGCAAGGACACCGGCCGGATGAAGCCCGCCGAGTTGCGCC
>JBOFJB010000207.1:0-12760 GCA_051650465.1 Dermatophilaceae bacterium
CAAGGATCCGCATTTCTGGCTGGACCCGCAACGCTTCCAGAAAGTCGTCACCACCCTCGGTGAGCGCTTCGCCGCCGCCGACACCGCGAACGCCGCTACCTACCGGGCGAATGCCACCGCCCTCGTCGCGGACCTCGACACGCTCGACGCCGAATTCGAGAAGGGCCTCACGACGTGCACGGCGAAAGACCTCGTCACCGGGCATGCGGCGTTCGCCTACCTCGCCCAGCGGTACGGCTTCACCCAGGAGGGCATCGCTGGGATCAGCCCGGATGCCGAGCCGGATGCCGCGACCATCCGTGAGCTCACCGAGCACGTGAAGCAGGACGGCATCTCGACGGTGTACAGCGAGACGCTCGTCGACCCGGCGCTCGCCGAGACGGTCGCCCGGGAGACCGGCGCAAAGGTCGCAGTACTGGACCCGATCGAGGGTCTCACCGACTCCTCGGCCGGGAAGGACTACCTTGACGTGATGCGCAGCAACCTCAAGACCTTGCAGACCGGCCAGGGGTGCTCCTGAGCACCTCAGGCACCCCTCTGCTCGCGGTGCGGTCGGCATCCTTCGGGTACGCCGACCGCACCGTTGTCAGCGGTGTCGACCTCACGGTCTCGGCTGGTGAGGTCGTCGCTCTCCTCGGGGCCAACGGCTCCGGCAAGTCGACCCTCGTGCGCGGTGTGCTCGGCCTGGTCGGCCACACCGGTGGTGACGTCAACCTGTTCGGCGTGCCACGCCACCGCTTCCGTCAGCACACCCGGGTCGGCTACGTACCGCAGCGGCACTCGCTCTCCGGATCGATCCGGGCCACGGTAAGCGAAATCGTCGACGTCGGCCGGCTACCGCACCGCCCGTGGTGGCGTCCCGCCTCCCGAGCCGACCGCTCGGCGGTGGCCGAGGCGGTGGCGGCGGTGGGGCTCAGGGACCGTGCCGACACCGAGGTGGCCGCACTCTCCGGCGGTCAGCAGCGCCGCGTCCTGGTCGCTCGCGCACTCGCCGCGCACCCCGAACTGCTGCTGATGGACGAGCCGACTGCGGGAGTCGACCGCGCCAGCCAGGTCGCACTGGCCGGGGTGATGCGCACGATGGCCGCCCGCGGCACCGGCATCCTCGTGGTCACCCATGAACTGAGCGCCATGCACGACGTGGTCACCCGGGTCGTCACCCTCGACCACGGCCGCGTCGTGTCAGACGGCCCGCCGTCAGCACAAGGCGTCGGACTAAGCGGCGGCGGGCACCATCACGACCATGAGTTCGTCGGCGATGAGCCCGTCTGGGGCGTTGCCCCACTCGACCTACGCGCCGGTGGAGAGTCATGACCGAACTGCTCGCGCTCGACTTCATGCGGCAAGCCCTGCTCGCAGCGCTGCTCTGCGGCACCGCCGCGCCACTCGTCGGGGTCTTCCTTATCCAGCGCCGGATGTCGCTGGTCGGCGACGGCATCGGGCATGTCGCGCTCGCCGGTGTCGCTGTCGGGCTGCTGACCGGGCAGCAGCCGGTGCTCACCGCTCTCGTCGCAGCAGTACTGGCTGGCGTCGCCATCGAACTGATTCGAGCCTCCGGCCGGACCAGCGGAGACGTTGCTCTCGCGGTGATGTTCTACGGCGGTATCGCCCTCGGCGTCGTTCTTATCGCCCGGTCGAGCACGGGAACGCCAGCCAACCTGACCGCTTACCTGTTCGGCGCGATCCTCACCACGAGCGGCAGCGACCTCGTCGTCCTCGCCGCCCTGACCGCGGCCGTGCTTCTCATCATCACTCTGCTGCGGCCGCGGTTCTTCGCCGTCGCCAATGACGAGGAGTACTCCCGAAGCGTCGGGCTGCCGGTGCGCGCGTACAACATCATCCTGGCCGTGCTCACCGCCGCCACGGTGGTGGTCTCGATGCGGGTCGTCGGCCTGCTCCTCATCAGCGCGCTGATGATCATCCCGAACGCCACCGCTCAATTGCTCTCCCGCAGTTTCCGTGGCGCGCTGCGATGGGCGGTCTCGATCGGCGTGGCGTCGAGCATCGGCGGGGTTCTCGTGTCCTACCACGCGGAGACGCCGTCCGGGGGCACTATCGTCCTCCTCGCCATCGCCGTGTTCGTCGTCGTGAGCGTCGGATCAGCCGTCCTTGCGCGGGCGCGCCGACGCACGCATACGCGCGCCGAGGTGCACGATCACGAGCACGGCACCGACTGTGGCCATCCGGCGGTCGTCCACGACGACCATGTCGACTACCTTCATGACGGTCACCGACACGCGGTGCACGAAGGGCACTACGACGAGCACGGACCACACCAGGAGGCCCCGACCCGATGAGCGCCGCACCCTCGCCGGTGACCGAACGCCGCCCCACCCGTCAGCGTGCCGCACTCGGTCAGGCGCTCTCGGCGTCCGACGAGTTCCGCTCGGCCCAGGAGATCCACGCGGCACTCGCGGCCTCCGGCAACCGGATCGGCCTGGCCACCGTCTACCGCAACCTTCAGACGATGGCCGCCGAAGGCGACATCGACGTCATCCGCACCGCCGACGGTGAGTCCGTCTACCGGGCGTGCTCGACCACCCACCACCATCACCTCGTGTGCCGGGTCTGTGGACACACCGTCGAGGTGACCGGTGACGCGGTCGAGCGTTGGGCTTCGGCAGTCGCCGCGAAGCACGGGTTCTCCGAGGTCCAGCACACGATCGAGATCGACGGGCTGTGCGCCCGCTGCACCGAGTAGCCCGCGGCCGAGCAGCCAGACCTCGTCAAGGCTGAGGACGGCCACCCCCGCAGGATCTCGCCGGCCGGCGTCGTCCTGTGCTTACTCGTAGGGGTTCTCGGGGATGCGGATCGGCCGGACATCGTCGGCGACAAATACCGGCAGCGCACTCCCCCCGGCGACCCGCTGCGCGTTCTCGTCGAAACGGCCGGTGACCTGGACCCACTCGTCGGTATCGACCTCCGGGACGTTCTGCACAGCAACCTTGATAGCGAAACCGTCTGCGGCACAACAGTTCAGCGCCATCCGAGTAAGGACCCACCGTCCGCCGGCTCCGGGTGAGGAGAACCCGGTGAGTCGCACCGTGCGGCCGGCCAACGAGGCCGGGGCGTACAACGCTCGGGCCGAGTACTCGCCCAACCCGAGCTCGGCAGGGTCACCGGGGGGCAGCGCGCCGAGCCCTTCAGCGTCCGCGGAGTCGACGACGCCCGAGTCCCGCTCCGCCGCGTACGAGCCGAGCGGAGGAGGGACGACCACGCCAAGCAGCAGAAACGGGATGACGAGCAGCCAACCCACCCGTGGGCCGCGAGCGCCGTGGCCATGGCCGTGCTGACCGACCGGCTCGACGGTCTCCTCGGATCGCGACGCCGCGGGCCTACGGCGCTCTTCGACGAAGAAGCCGTACAACCCGAGACCGACGAGGAGGACCGCCGCGAGGACCAGCGGGATCCGCAACGCCGGCTTGACGAAGTTGAGGAACAACCCGTTGGCCGTCGCAGTCGCGGCGATGACTCCCACCACGAGAACGAGACCGCTCTGGGTAACGCGTCTCATAACAGCACCATCCCGACGAGGGTGGCCGATCCGACCGCAACGGCCAGGGTCAGCGGAGCGAACACCGACGCGAACCGCCGGCCGAAGGTACCAGCCTGCATCGCGAAGAGTTTGACGTCGATCGCCGGGCCGACGACCATGAATACGAGTTGAGCCGTGCGCGGGAACTGGCTCATGCTTGCCGCGACGAAGGCGTCGGCCTCGGAGCAGATGGCGACGACGACCGCGAACAGCGCTAGCACGAGCACCGAGACGAGCAGGTTCCCGGCGAGCGTGTCGATCCACGCCTTCGGCACGGCCACGTTGACCGTTGCCGCGACGGCCGACCCGAGCACGAGAAACCCACCCGCGTGGAGCAGATCGTGCCGGGCCTCGGAGACGAAGTCGGCAAGGCGGTTGGTGCCGGATCGGTGCCGGGGAGGCATCGAGATCAACCGGTCCTTGCCGAGGGCAAGCCAGATCCAGCCCATGAGGACGGCGGTCAGGAGCGATGCGCCGAAACGGGCCCCGACCATCTCCAGCGAACCGTTGAAGGCCACCGCGGTCGAGACCAGGACGATGGGGTTGATGGCCGGGGCGGCAAGCAGGAACGTGAGCGCGACCGCCGGCCTGATGCCGCGGGCGACGAGCGACCCGGCGATCGGCACCGACGCACACTCGCATCCGGGGAGGACAACTCCGGACAGCCCGGCGATCGGCACGGCCGCGGCCGGCCGCGACGGTAGCCATCGGGCCAACGCGTCGGCCGGAACGTACACCGCGATGGCGGCGGAGAGCACGACGCCCATGACAAGGAACGGCAGCGACTGGAGACCGATCGACACGAACACCGTGAGCCAGGTCGCGAGGGCGGGGTAGGCGTCGAGAAGGTCGGCGATCCGCGGTCGCAGGAAGATCAGCGCGACCATGAGCACCGACAAGGCCACCATGGCCGAGTCGCCGAGCACGCTCCGGTTGCGGTCATCGCCAGCCGGGGGGCCGGCCGGCTCGTTGCGTGGCGGATGCTCGGTCACTGACGTCACGAGAGACGAGAGTAGGCGAGTCACCCAGTCCAGGCGAGCACGCGCGTCGAACACGTCGGGAGAACGCTGCGACCGAGCCGGCAGGCCCGAGGCGCGGCGCCGCGGGCGACCGCGGAGACACTGCTCGACAACGGCGACGGGATGGTCGCGGCGGACGGCCTACGGCGTCGGGCGGCCCAGCGTGTCGACCGCGCCGCCGTACCGCCGGTCCCGGTCGATGTAGGTCTGGATCGCCGCCCACAGGTCGCGGCGGTCGTAGTCGGGCCAGAGCCGGTCCTGAAACACCATCTCGGCGTACGCGCTCTGCCAGAGCAGGAAGTTGCTCGTGCGTTGCTCCCCGGAACTGCGCACGAAGAGGTCGACGTCGGGCATGTCGGGCTCGGCAAGGTAGCGCGCAACAGTACGTTCGTCGACGCGGCCCGGTCTGAGCCGGCCACGAGCGACGTCCTCGGCGAGCCGCTGCACGGCATCCCCGATCTCGGCTCGGCCGCCGTAGTTGACGCAGAAATACAGCGTGAGCCCGGTGTTGTGCCGGGTGAGCTCCTGGGCGGCCTCGAGTTCGCGGATGACGCTGCCCCACAACCGCGGTCGCCGCCCGACCCAGCGCATGCGCACACCCCAGGCGTGCAGTTGGTCGCGGCGGCGGCGCAGGACGGCGCGGTTGAACCCCATGAGAAAGCGGATCTCCTCAGGGCTGCGCCGCCAGTTCTCGGTGGAGAACGCATAGGCCGACAAGTGGGTGAGCCCGACCTCGACCGCTCCGGCGACGACGTCGAGCAGGGCAGTTTCGCCGGCCTCGTGGCCTTTCGTGCGTGGCAGGCCGCGCTGGTTGGCCCAGCGGCCGTTGCCGTCCATGACCACAGCGACGTGGCGCGGCATCCGGTCTGCCGGGATTGCCGGTGGCTGGGCTCCACTCGGGTGCGCGAACGGCGCCTCGTACCGCAACGGCACGCTCACCGTTCCACCATCGTCAAACTGCGGATGCCGCGTTCGAGGTGCCATTGGAGAAACGCTGCGGTGAGCCCGCTGCCCTCGCGGCGATGCCGCTGCTCGGAGGCGTCGGCCAGCGCCCAGTCGCCGGCGAGCAGTGCCGCGAGAAGCCGGAAGGTCTCTGGGGCAGGCGCCGCAGAACCGGGTGGGCGGCAGGACGGGCACACCGCCCCACCGGAAACGACGTGGAACGCCCGGTGCGGGCCGCGCGCACCACACTTGGCGCAGTCCGCGAAACTCGGTGCCCAACCGGCGATCGCCACGGCGCGTAGGAGGTACGCGTCGAGCACCAGACCCGGGTCGTGCTCGCGCCCAGCGAGCGAACGCAGCGCGCCGGCGAGGAGCAGGTGCTGCTGGAGCGCCGGCTCACGCTCCTCGGTGAGCCGGTCCGCGGTCTCGAGTACAGCGGTCGCCGTCGTCCACGAACCGTAGTCACGGGCGATCGGTTCGCCCCACGGGTGCAACGTCTCGACCTGGGTCACAGTGTCGAGGCTGCGACCCTCGAAACACTGCACGTCGACGTGCATGGCCGGCTCCAAGCGGGCCCCGAACCGGGATGACGTGCGCCGCACCCCCTTACCCACCGCCCGCACCTTGCCGAGTCGGCGGGTGAGCAGCGTGACGATGCGGTCAGCCTCACCCAACTTGTGGGTGCGCAGAACGATCGCCTCGTCGCGGTATAGCGGCACCCGCTCATTGTGGCTCCCGGTGCCAGTTTCCGACGTGACGCCACCCCGGCGCACTCTGGCGAACGTGGGGTGACGACCACCGCGCGGACTGGCGTTGTCACCCACGTTCGAGACTGGTGGGCGGATTGAACGTGCAATGAACCCATCAGTGGATGACGGCCGTGCCGGACACCACGATGTGCGGCCGGAGCGCCCGACCGACCCGGAACCGCGACCTCCGCGCCCGGCCGAAGGGTCCGCGGCATCGGCTGCCAGGTGCCTCGGAGCGGCCCGCGACGGGTCGTCGGTCGCGGCCCGCGCAGCGCCGGGCCGGCATCCGCACTCAGCCGAAATCAGTACTGGCGAGGCTGACGCGACCGGCTTCGACAGCGTCCAGCACCGTCTCCGCGACCCGCTGCGGGTCCAGACCTTGCGGCAGGCGGGGTGGCTGGCCAGCCAGCGCGCGCCCGACCAGGCCGGTCTCGGTATGCGGTGGGCGGATGTCGAACACGTCGACGCGGCTGCGACGCAACTCGGCCGCCAGCGCGGCGCTCGCCGCGGTGAGCGCCGCCTTGCTCGCCGAGTACGCGACCATCCCCGCCATCGGTCGCTCAGCGACCACCGCTGAGATCTGGGCGAGGAAGCCGCGCGAATCGGCCAGTGCGGGCAGGATCCGCCGGACGAGGAAGAGCGGCCCGACCACGTTGGTAAGGAAGAGTTCCTCCACGACGGCGTCGTCGGTATCGGCCAGACTCCCGAAGGCGACGACCCCGGCAGCGTTGACGAGGCCGTCGAGTCGACCGTACCGGTCTTGCGCGGCGGCAAGCACCCGGTCACCCAGACTGGAATCGGCGAGGTCCCCGACCACCCGCGGGGCGTCGTCGGCCACCCCGGCATCCGCCAGTCGGCGGTCGTCGCGACCGACCAGCACGAGGTGGGCGCCCCGGTCCGCGGCACCGCGCGCGATGCAACCACCCAGCACTCCGGAGGCGCCGACTACGGCGATGACCTTGTCCTGCAGCACATGTCCAGCCATACCGTCATCCTTCCTGCTGCCGGCCAGTTCGTGCATGGTCGTCACCGCGACCTTCGACATCGCGCCCCGAACAGGCAGTGCGGCCCCCCTCGCGGATGACGACTGTCAGCGCTGCGCATCTGGCGGCGGGACCAGCACCAGGTGCGGGGGAACCCGCGAACGTAGACCCGCGATGGGTACGGACGTTCGATTCATGTGATAACATTTTCGAGGTGTCCGCGCTGCAAGGCTCACTTCTCGACCTCGCCGAAGACATCGGCGTCTGGCCCCTCGGCACCATGATGCAGCGCTCGCCTCTCACCCTCGGCGCCTGGCTCGACCGACGCCCAGGCTGGGTCAGCGGCGCCGACCTGCTTTTCGATGCCCTGCGCCGTGACGTGCCATGGCACACCGAACGACGGCAGATGTACGACTCGGTCGTGGACGTCCCCCGGCTGCTCCGCTTCTACGGCGAGGCCGAGCCGCTCCCCCACCCGGCACTCGACGAGTGCCGCCGGCAACTCTCCGCGCACTACGCCGATGAACTCGGCGAGCCCTTCGTCACCGCCGGGCTCTGTCTCTACCGCGACGGGCACGACTCAGTCGCCTGGCACGGCGATCGAGTCGGCCGCTCAGCGACCGAGGACACTATGGTCGCCATCCTCTCCGTTGGCGCACCCCGCAACCTCACCCTGCGCCCACGTGGCGGCGGTCAATCCGTCCGCGTGCCGTCGGGGCACGGCGATCTCCTCGTCATGGGCGGCTCGTGCCAGCGCACCTGGGACCACGCCGTACCCAAGACGAGCCGGTCAGTCGGCCCACGCATCAGCATCCAGTTCCGCACTCGCGGCGTCCGATAGCCGCGCCACGCACCACCACCGGAGGGATAGCGCGGCGCACCGTTCCCTTGCGGTCCGGGGTGCGGACCTGGTCGCACCCGTCCGAGGTGGGTGTACCCGTGACGCGGTCGCCGGGTGAAGACGCGGCGGTCGCGCGGTGGGAACGGCCGTCATCCCGCTGATCTGGCGCCCACGTCCTCGCCGTCGCGGTCGGCGCGATTGACCGCCGAGAGGATGGCGCGCAACGACGCCTTGACGATCGACTCGTGCAGGCCGACGCCCCAGAGCACTCGGTCGCCGACCGCGCACTCGACGTACGCGGCGGCGCGGGCGTCACCACCAGCGGAAAGCGCGTGTTCGTGGTAATCGAGCACCCGCACGTCCACCCCCAGCGGCTCCAGCGCGGTGATGAACGCCGCGATCGGGCCGTTGCCGGTGCCGAACACCTCGACCTCGCGCCCTGCGTCCGCGACCACGGCCTCGATCCGGTCGAGCCCGTCATCCGAGCCGACCAGGGTCGAACGCACCGGGGAAAAGCGGCCCCACCGATGCAGCGGGTCGTCGGCGTGCAGGTACTCGTCGGAGAACATCTGCCAGATCTGCGCGGCCGACAACTCGCCACCCTCGGAGTCGGTGCGCGCCTGCACGACGTGGCTGAACTCGACCTGTAGCCGCCGGGGCAGGTCGAGGCCCTGCCCGCTCCTGAGCAGGTACGACACCCCGCCCTTGCCGCTCTGGCTGTTGACCCGCACGACCGCCTCGTAGGAGCGGCCGATGTCGTGCGGGTCGATCGGCAGGTACGGCACCCCCCAGTCGAGGTCGTCGACACCCTTCCCGGATGCCGCCGCGCGCCGGTCCATGTCCTCCAGGCCCTTCTTGATAGCGTCCTGGTGCGAGCCGGAGAAGGCGGTGTAGACGAGGTCGCCGCCCCACGGGTGGCGCTCGTGGACGGGCAGCTGGGTGCAGTACTCGACGGTGCGCCGGATCTCGGCCATGTCGCTGAGGTCCACCTGCGGGTCGATGCCCTGGCTGAACAGGTTCATGCCCAGAGTGACGAGGTCGACGTTGCCGGTGCGCTCGCCGTTGCCGAACAGGCAGCCCTCGATCCGGTCAGCACCGGCGAGGTAGCCGAGCTCGGCGGCGGCCACGCCCTCGCCGCGGTCATTGTGTGGATGCAGCGAGACGACGACCGAGTCGCGGCGGGCGAGGTGGCGCGTCATCCACTCGATGGAGTCGGCATAGACGTTGGGGGTCGCCATCTCCACCGTTGCCGGCAGGTTGACGATCATCTTGTGGTCCGGCGTCGGGTCGATGACGTCGATGACCTCGTTGCAAATGCGCGCCGCGAACTCGAGTTCGGTGCCGGTGTACGACTCCGGCGAGTACTCGTAGTAAACGGTCGTCTCAGGAACGGTCTCCTCGAGTTTGCGGCACAGCCTGGCGGCCTGCATCGCGATGTCGACGATGCCGTCCTGGTCCATCCCAAAGACCACCCGGCGCTGCAGCACCGAGGTCGAATTGTAGAAGTGCACGATCGCCTGCTTCGCGCCGCGGATGGCGTCGTAGGTGCGCTCGATGAGGTGATCGCGGCACTGGGTGAGTACCTGGATAGTCACGTCGTCGGGGATATGGCCACCCTCGACGAGTTCCCGGCAGAAGTCGAAGTCGGTCTGGCTGGCACTCGGAAAGCCGACCTCGATCTCCTTGTAGCCCATCTTCACCAGCAGCGTGAACATCCGCATCTTGCGCTCGGAGTCCATCGGGTCGATGAGCGCCTGGTTGCCGTCGCGCAGGTCGACCGCGCACCATCGGGGCGCCTGCGTCATGACCTGGTCGGGCCACGTGCGGTCGGGTAGGTGCACGTCGATCTGCCGCTGGAACGGCACGTACTTCTGGGTCGGCATGCCGGATGGCTGCTGAGGATGAATCACCGTCGGGTCCTTTGCGCTCGTCGGAAGGCTCAGCCGGTGCAGAACTCACTCCGCGACGAGGGGCGGCCGATGTCAGGCCCCGCCGCGGCGGCGAAGGAGGAGGCGTCCGAAGCGCATGGACCCGAGTATGCCCGCGTCACCGTCATCCGGCCACCCTCGTCCACGCGGGACGGGGCGCGTCCCTGGGGCTGGCGACGTCGATCCGGTTGCCGATGCCAACGAGGGGAACTCTCGGTCAGCAACTCGCCGCGGCCCTAGCGGCGCTTGAGCAACTCTTCGGCGATCTGTACGGCGTTGAGTGCGGCGCCCTTGCGGAGGTTGTCGCCGACGGCGAACAGGTTGAGCCCCTTGCCCGTTGGTGCGGACTGGTCAGTTCGGACGCGCCCCACGAATACCTCGTCGCGGCCCGCCGCCTGGAGCGGGTTCGGCACCTCGGTGACGACGACGCCGGGCGCCTTAGCCAGCAGGGCCAAAGCGTCATCCGGGGTGATAGCACGCTCGAATTCGGCGCTGATGGCCAGACTGTGCCCAGCGAAGACTGGAACCCGGACGCACGTGCCGGACACCCGAAGGTCGGGCAGGTGCAGGATCTTGCGCGACTCGTGGCGGAGTTTCTGCTCCTCGTCGGTCTCGAGCGAGCCGTCGTCAACGACCGACCCGGCAAGCGGGATGACGTTGAACGCGACCGGCGCCGCGTAGATCCGAGGCTCGGGGAGGTTCACCGCCGTACCGTCGTACGCGAGAGCCTTGGGGTCGCCGGCCGCGTAACCAGCGGTGAGTTGCGAGTCGAGTTCGGCGAGCCCCTTCCCACCGGAGCCGGACACCGCCTGATAGCTGCTGACCTGCAGACGGACCAGACCGGCCACGTCGTGCAGCGGCTTCAGCACCGGCATCCCGGCCATCGTCGTGCAGTTCGGGTTGGCGACAATTCCTCTGGGGATGTCGTCGAGGTCGTCGGGGTTGACCTCGGCCACGACCAGCGGCACCTGCGGGTCGCGCCGCCAGGCGCTGGAGTTGTCGACGACCACCGCACCGGCACCGGCGACCTTCGGCGCCCACTCCCGGCTCGTACTACCACCTGCCGAGAACAGTGCGAGATCGAGACCGGCGAAGTCCGCGCCGGCGATGTCCTCCACGATGACGTCGGTGTCACCCCATGGCAGTGTCGTACCCGCGGACCGCGCCGAGGCGAAGTAGCGGATCTGCTCGACGGGGAAGCCTCGCTCGACCAAGAGCGACCGCATGACCCCGCCGACCTGGCCGGTGGCACCGAAGACTCCAATTCGCATGCGTCGATCCTAGGTGTACCCGGCCGGGAGGTCGGCGAGACCTCGGGACGGCTGGGAGAACGGACCGCAGCGTTCGGCATCCGAGCGATCGGTGGCGGACGAGCTCGGCTCTACCGGGCGATGATCAGACCGGCGGGCTGCGAGGTCACGCCTGGGGCAGAAGGACGCCCACCCTGCGACGCAGACAGCCCGGCCCACAATGGACCGGGCTGTCAACGTGGTAGCCCCGACGGGATTCGAACCCGCGCTACCGCCTTGAGAGGGCGGCGTGCTAGGCCACTACACAACGGGGCCGTGATCGTCGACCGGGCGAGGCGCCAAGTTGACGACGGCTTGGAACCCTACCGGCCGGCTCGGGATTTCACCGAACTGCTGCCGCCGAATCATCGACGGCGACCAGTAGATATTCAGCTGGGGTACCAGGACTCGAACCTAGAACGGATGAACCAGAATCACCAGTGTTGCCAATTACACCATACCCCAAGGGGGTACTCCACCTGGCGCCAGGAGCAACGACCAGGCGGTGAACCGAGAGTCGATGTTACCGGCCCGCCCTCCCGGCCCCAAACCGCGCGTCCGACACCATCCCACGCCGACCAGGCCAGCGCCGCGCACCTCTCTCGGCGCGGCCCCGACGCAGCCCGGTGTGAACGGGTTCGCCACGTCATCCGTTCAGAGCGTGGCGCGCAGGCGCGTCAGGCGGGCCAGGGTCGCATCGCGGCCGAGGATCTCCATCGACTCGAACAACGGCGGCGACACCCGACGGCCCGAGACGGCAGTGCGGAGCGGGCCGAAAGCAAACTTCGGCTTGAGGCCAAGACCGTCGACGAGCGCCCCACGAAGCGCCGCCTCGATAGTGGCCGCGTCCCACGCCGTCTCCGACCCGAGGACACCGGACCGCTGCTCACTCAGCGCCGCCAACGCAGCGAGTGCAGCGTCGAGCGTGCGGGGAGCGTCGTCCGAGAGTTGGGCTCGAGCGTCATCCGCGACCTCTACCGCATCGTCACCGATGTAGAACGGCGCCACCAGATCGGACGCCTCGGTGAGATGGGCAATGCGGGTCTGGATCAGCGCAGCCACCTGCTCCAGCCGGGCCAGTTCGCCGAGGGTGGGATCGTCGCCGAGCACACCCTCAGCAGTGAGGAATGGCAGCAGCCGCGACGCGAGCTCGCCCGGCTCCAGGGCCCGGATATGAACCCCATTGAGCCAATCGAGTTTCTTGACGTCGAAGACCGGACCGACCGGGTTGACCTCGCCCCAGTCGAAACGCGCCGAGAACTCCTCGACGGTGAACACCTCGACGTCCTCACCGTCAGGTCCGGTCGCGGGAGGGTACGCGAGGAGCGCGAGGAAATTGACCAGCGCCTCGGGCAGGTAACCCTGCTCACGGAACCAGGTGAGCCGGGCGGCCGGGTTGGTGCGCTTGGAGATCTTCGACTTGTCCGGGTTCCGTAGCAACGGCAGGTGCGCGAACCGCGGCGGTTCGACGCCG
>JBOFJB010000208.1:0-1677 GCA_051650465.1 Dermatophilaceae bacterium
TGGCCTCGAAGGCCGCCTTGGCCACGCCCATCCAGTCGTACACCGGCCACGCGTAGCGGGAGTCGAAGGTGAGGCCCGCGACGCTGCCGCCGCGGCTCATCAGCGGCAAGGCAGCCCGGGTGAGCGCCTGGAGCGAGTATGCGGAGACGTGCACCGCGGTCGAGACGTCGTCCCAGCCGGCCTCCATGAACGTGAACGCCCTCGGCGGCGCGAAGCCGATCGAGTGCACCACACCGTCGAGGTGCGGAACGTGCTCGCCCACCCGGTCGGCGAGACCGGCGAGGTCGTCCTCGCGCTGCACGTCGAGTTCGACCACCGGCGGTGTGGTCGGTAGACGCCGTGCGATGGCGGTGGTGATCTTCATCGTCCGCCCGAACGAGGTGAGCACGACGGTGGCGCCCTGCTCCTGCGCCAGCCGGGCCACATGGAAGGCGATCGACGAGTCCATGAGGACCCCGGTGACGAGGATGTTCTTGCCCTGGAGCAGCATCTGAGCCGACCCTTTCGTGCGCGGTGGATTCTCGGAGTGGAGATGGGTCAGGGATTCGATCGACCAGGGGGTGGTCAGTGGCCCATCCCAAGGCCGCCGTCGACCGGGATGACCGCACCGGTGACGTACGCGGCATCCGGCCCGGCGAGGAAGCGCACGACGCCGGCGACTTCCTCGGGCGTGGCGAACCGCCCAGCCGGCACCGCTGCGCGGTACGACTGTTGGGTGTCCTCGGGCAGCGCGGCGGTCATGTCGGTTTCGACGAAGCCGGGCGCAACGACGTTGGCGGTGATGCCGCGTCCACCGAGTTCGCGGGTGACCGCCCGGGCCAGGCCGACCAGCCCGGCCTTACTCGCGGCGTAGTTCGCCTGGCCGGGCGCGCCGTACAACCCGACAACGCTGGAGATGAGGATGATGCGCCCCCGCCGCAGCCGGATCATCCCCGTGCTCGCCCGGCGAACACAGCGGAACGCCCCGGCGAGGTTGGTGTCGACGACGGTGTCCCAGTCCGCGTCCGACATCCGCATGAGCAGCCCGTCCTTGGTCACCCCGGCGTTGGCGACGAGCACCTCGACCGGGCCGCCGACGATGCCTTCGGCTTCGGCAAACGCCGCGTCGACGGAGGCGGTGTCGGTGACGTCGCAGCGCACGCCGGCAAGCCCCTCGGGAGGTTCCCCCGACCGGTGGGTGACCACGACCCGGTCGCCAGCCTCGGAGAACGCCCGGGCGACAGCGAGGCCGATGCCGCGGTTACCTCCGGTGACGAGAACAGCGCGAGGAGCACTCATGCTGTCGAACGTATCGCGTTACCGCTGGGTACCCGGAATCGGCGGACGTAGGCTGGCCAGGTGGCGAAGATTCGCAAGAACCCGTCGGCGCAACTCGTCACCGGGGTCGCCGAATCCCCCGCGGAAGACCAGAGTCGGCGGTTGCGGCGCTACCTCGTGACGATGTCGGTCCGTACCGCGTGCTTCATCCTCATGGTCGTTGTCGACGGCTGGCTGCGCTGGGTCTTCGCCGCCGGTGCGGTGTTCCTCCCGTTCTTCGCCGTGGTCACCGCCAACGCGGCCCGGCCGCGAGCCACCGGGCGGGTCCGTCCCGTGGTGCCGGTGGTCGACCACACGCGGCAACTCACCACAAGCGGGGCGCCCACCGAGCCGGCGAGCCGGACTCCCACGAACTGAGCA
>JBOFJB010000209.1:0-4292 GCA_051650465.1 Dermatophilaceae bacterium
TCAGGAGCGGCCGAAGTTCTGGGTCCAGTAGACGCCGTAGTACCCGCCACGGCCGAGGCCGATGCCGACCGCCTTGTGCGCGCAGTTCAGCATGTTGGCCCGGTGGCCGGGGCTGTCCATCCAGCCCTTGATGACGCCGGCGGCCGTGGTGTACCCGGCGGCGATGTTCTCGCCCGAGCCGGCGGTGTAGCCCTGGGCGCCGATCCGGTCCCACGGGCTCCGGCCGTCGCGCGAGGTGTGGCTGAAGTAGCTATGGCGGGCCATGTCCTCGCTGTGCAGGCGAGCCGCGGTGTTGAGGCGGGTCTCCATCCGCACCGCGCCGCACCCGGCCCGGGCGCGCTCGACGTTGGTCAGTCGGATGGCCTCGGCGACCAGCGGGTCGACCTGGTGCACCCTTTTCACGGTGCGTGTCACGGTGGCACCACGCACGGTCGAGGTGTCGGCGGCCCAGGCCTGCCGCGCTGCCGTCTGTCGCGAGGTGTCGGCGGCCGGGGCCGCGGCGGCGGGGGCTGCGGCGGCGATCGCGGTGAGCAGGACGGTGGCACCGAGAAGGGACGACGCACGCAGCAGGCCGAGGCGGGACATGGCAGGTGGCTCACTTTCGACAAAAGTTAGACAAGCCCCTGCTCCTCTCGAAGGTACGTCGATGGTCGTGAGTTCGAGAACGTTCGGCGAAAGATCAGCCGTTCGGCCGACGGAGGCAGTCTCCGGGTGCCGGCACCGGCGACGAGTGACGCACTGACCTGGACGTTCGCCGTGGGATCAGGACCGACACGCACGCCGGACGGTCGACCCGAGCCGCCCGTTCGGCCACGCTTTTCGTGGTGCCTAGGGTGCCGAGCCGGTCGGCTCGACGAACGGGCGGCTCACCCACCCCGCGCCCCGGGAGGTGCGTCGCTCAGGAGCCGGCCGACGTACGCCGGCGCCACGCCTTCGCGGCGGCGCGTCGCACGACATCCCGTCGACGCCGACCTTCGACGGGGTTCGGGAGCGCCAGCCGCATGACCTTCCAGTACACCGAGCCCGCCTGTCGCCACAGCGTGCCGGTGACGTAGGAGAGGTCGTGGCGCTCCATGAGGTCGCGGACGCGCGGCGCGATCTCCGCGTAACGGTTGCTCGGCATGTCGGGGTACAGATGGTGCTCGATCTGGTGGCTGAGGTTCCCGGTCATGACGTGCATCGCCTTCGAGCCGCGGATGTTGCCGGAGCCGAGCATCTGGCGGAGGTACCACTCACCGCGGGTCTCGCCCTCGATGGAGGTCTTCTCGAAGGTGGCGATGCCGGGCGGGAAGTGGCCGCAGATGATCACGGTGTTGGTCCACAGGTTGCGCACCAGGTTGGCGACGACGTTGGCGGTCAACGTGGTTCGCGCGGAGCCGGTGGCCGCCGCGAGCACGGGGTGTGCGACGTAGTCCTTCGTCGCCTGGCGCTTGATCTTGGCCATGACCTCGCGTGCGTCGCTGCGGAACCTCGCCTTGTCCTCCACGCTCATCCGGTGTTTCGTGGCGAGGTAGCGGCCGAGCTCGAGGTCGTAGGCGGCGATCGAGTACTCGAACAGCATGGCGTTCCCGACGTGCCAGATCGGCTGGAAGAGGTGGAAGAAGCTCCACCGCTGGTCCTCGTCGACGCGGAGGATGCCGTAGCCGAGGTCGTTGTCGCGACCGAGCACGTTGGTGAACGTGTGGTGGATCTCGTTGTGGCTGTGCTTCCACTGGCTCGACGGGCTGGCGTTGTCCCACTCCCACGCCGTCGAGTGGATCTTCGGGTCGCGCATCCAGTCCCACTGGCCGTGCATGACGTTGTGGCCGATCTCCATGTTCTCGAGGATCTTCGCCACCGACAGCCCGGCGGTGCCCAGCCACCAGGCCGGCCGGCATCCCCGGACCTTCACGTTCGACAACAACAGCACTGCGCGAGAGCCGACCTCGAGGTATCGCTGGGTCTTGATCACCCGCCGGATGTAGGCGGCGTCGCGAGCGCCGCGGGAGTCCATGATCTCGGCACGAAGGGCGTCGAGCTCGTGCCCGATGCCCTCGATCTGCTCGGGCGTGAGGTGCGCGGCCGGGTTCGGCCGGCCGGATGTCTTCGACGCCGGACGCTGCGGACGGGGCGCCTGGCTCTCGACGCGGAGCCGGGAGTTGATGCCGGCCGGCTTCGTCGACGCATGGGCGGGGGCGTGCTCGGGGGCGAGGGTCATGGGTGGGTCCTCTCGTCTCTCGCTGATCGAGCCGGGGGGTGGTCCGGCGGCGGGTCGGGGCTGGTCGGTGCGCTGCCGTCATCCGTGCTGTACCCGGATGACGGTCGGTCATCTCACAGGTCGAGCTCGCACTCGCCCGCGACGGCGTTGACGCAGGTCTGCACGCGCAGGTCGGCACCCGGTCCGGCCACGGTGACCTCACCCGAGCGCAGGTCGCGGATCGCACCGCGGCGCATGGTGACCACGCAGCCCATGCAGATGCCCATCCGGCAGCCACTGGGCATGAGCACGCCGGCGCGTTCACCGGCGTCGAGGATGGGCGTGGCACCGTCGGCGTCGACGGCGGTGCCGGAGGTGGTGAAGGTGACCCGCCCTCCGTCGCCGGGCTCGACGACGGAGCTCCGGAACCGTTCGGTGTGCAGCAGCTCGATGACGCCCGCCTCCTCCCAGCGCGCCTCGGCGGCGTCGAGCAGCCCGGTGGGGCCGCACACCCATGCCTCGCGTTCGCGCCAGTCGGGGACGACCGCGTCGAGCCGGTCGAGGTCGAGCACTCCGTGCTCGTCATCGAGGTTGAGCGTCAGGTGGAGGTGGCCGGATGCCGCGTACCGCTCCAGCTCGGCGCCGAACATCACCTCCTGGGCGCTGGGCGCGCAGTGCACGTGAGCGACGTCGTCGAACTCGCCAAGGTGGTTGCGGAGCATCCCGATCACCGGCGTGATGCCGCTTCCGGCGGTGAGGAACAGGATCTTGGGAGGCATCGGGCTCGACAAGGCGAAGTCGCCGGTGGCCTGGTCGAGCATGACGAGAGAGCCCGGAGCGGTGTGCCGTACGAGGTATGTCGAGACCGTGCCGCCGGAGATCACCTTCGGCGCGATGGCGATGCACCCGGGCGGGATGCCGGTCGTCGCGGCACCGTCGGAGCGGTGGGTCAAGCTGTAGGCGCGCCAGTGGCGCACACCGTCGACGTCGACCCCGAGTCGCACGTACTGGCCGGGCACATGGCCCAGCCAGCCCCGACCGGGGCGGATGACGACCGTCGCCGAGTCGCGTGTCTCGGGCCGCACCTCGAGCACCCGTCCGCGTAGCTCGGCGCCGGCTCGCAGCGGATCCACGAGGTCGAGGTAGTCAGCAGGCACCAGCGGCGTGGCGAGCGTCTCGGCCACCCGGCGCGCGCCTCGCACGAAGGCGCTCAGCGGACCCGTGGGGTCGGCGCCGACGCGAGCGCGCGTCATCCGACGTGGCGTGGAGGGCCTGCGACCGGCCCAGGCCGGCCGGACAGACGGAGAAGCGCTCATGTACTCGAGCGTAACCTACGTTAGCGTAACTTACGAAACCGTAACCGGCAGGGTCTCCCGCTTCTGGTCCCAACTTTCCCGCCCGCACCCCGAACCTTCACCTACGCACCACTTCCGAAGGCCCGCCTACCTGAATGTCTCGGGCGCGGGCGGGAAAGTTGGTGCGGGCGAGCTGAGGGGTCAGGGGCGGTCCGGGGAGAGGGGGGTTGAGGGGTTGACGGGTTGAGGGGAGGGCGTCGGGAGGAGGGGGCCGGGCCGAGTGGTCAGGCGTCGCCGGCCATGAGGCGGCCGATCTCGGTGCGGTCGGCATCCTCGGCCGGCATCTCGGCAACGACCTTGCCGCCGTGCACGACGACCACCCGGTCGGAGAGCGAGAGGATCTCGTCGAGCTCGGCCGACACCAGCAGCACCGCCGCACCGGCGTCGCGGGCCTCGACGACGCGTCGGTGAATCGACTCGATCGAGCCGACGTCGACGCCACGCGTGGGCTGCGCGGCCATCAGCAGCCGCGGCCGGGACGACATCTCGCGGGCCACGACCACCTTCTGCTTGTTGCCGCCGGAGAGCGACCCCGCCGGCTGCATCACGCCCGACGAGCGGATGTCGAACTCCGCACGCAGCCGCTCGGCGTTCTCGCGCACCGCGTCGAACCGGCGCACCCCACGACGCGCGTACGGCTCCTGGTCGTACGAGTTCAGCACGAGGTTGTCGGCGATCGAGTAGGCGGCGACCAGGCCGTGCTTCTCCCGGTCCTCGGGCACGTGGCCCACCCCGGCGTCGTGCGTGCGGTCGGGGTCGGC
>JBOFJB010000210.1:0-4357 GCA_051650465.1 Dermatophilaceae bacterium
ACGGCCACCCGCTCGACGAGCTGGAGGCGCTGGGCCGGGCGTACCTCGCCTTCGCTCGCGCCGAGCGTGGGTGCTTCGCGGTGATGTGGCGCGAGGATCTCCAGGACCCTGCCGACCCGAGTCTGCGGGAGGCCTCGGCGGCCACTCTCGCGGTGATCGTCGAGCTGGCCGCTCGAGTAGCCGACAGCAGCGGTGCCCAGCGCCACGGCACGCGACGCGGTGGCTCAGGGAGTGCCACGACCAGGCACGACCCGGCAATGATCGCCACCGTGTTGTGGTCTGCGGCTCACGGGTTCGCCGACCTGTCGCGGTACGGCGCGCTTGACGACCTCGTCGGTGGGCCGGGTGCGGGTGACGACGCCTTCCTGGCGCTGCTTCGTTCGCTGTTCGCCGGCCTGACCCGGACCGGCGCGACCTGAGCCAGGTAGCATGAGCGGTAGCATGATGCGCATGGTTGCTCCTACCGGCGGCACTGCGAAGTACTCCGTGTCGATGCCGCGCGACATCGCCGACGAGGCCAGGCGACGCGGCGGCCCCTCGGGGCTGTCGGCGTTCGTCACCGCCGCGGTGACGCGGGCCGTGGAGGTCGAGCGGCTCCGGGAGCTGATCGAGGCGGCCGAGGCCGACCACGGCCCGGTCACCGAGGAGGAGATTGAGGCAGCAGAGCGAGAGCTCGACACGGCACACGCCGCGATGCGGTCTCGTCGCCACGGCGTGGCGTGACGGCATCTCGGCCCGTCGTTGGCGGCACGGTCGTGCTCGACAGCCAGGGCCTCGCCCTCTGGGTGCGGCGGGACCGTCGTCTCACCGCACTGCTCCACGCAGCCGACCGGCGCGGGCGACGTGTGGTCACCTCGGCGGCCACGCTCGTCGAGGTCATCCACCCCAAGCTCAACCGCGCTGCCCTGAGCTGGGCGCTGTCGCGGCTCGTCATCGTGCCCGTCACGGTCGACATCGCGCGGCAGGCAGCGGACCTGCTCGGTGACACGGGTCGGCACGGCCATCGGCACGCGATCGACGCCATGGTGTGCGCGACGGCACTCGACGCCGAGTCGCCGGCGGTGGTGCTCACCTCGGACGCCGACGGCATCACGGCACTGTGCGGCGACCGCGTGGCGGTCGTCGCCATCTGAACCGGGCCGATGACGCCATGCCCGGCGGCGCTCTCGTCGGCACCACCCGTGGCGAGCAGGTCGGCGGCGCGCCCACGCCCGGTGAGGTCGTCGACAGTGGCCGGTCGTTCTCGCTAGCGGTGAGTTGGCCGCGGTCGACACCGAAGCGGCGCGAGAGCCGGACGCCCATCGGCTCGGCGGGGGAGGCGCGGTAGTCCACGACGACGGGGTCGCCTCTGTCGTCGCTGACCTGGCGGCGGCCGATGTGGAAGGTCTCCTCGCCGTGGTCGGCGCGGGTGTCGATGCGGCCGAAGAAGATCGGTGGTGTGCGGGTCGTCCGGCAAGGCGGCCACCCGCCGGGCGAGGACCATGCCGAGGAGCTCGCTGGAGTACGTGTTGCTAGCCGTGCCGGCGTCGAGTTGGTCGGCGGCGTCGCGCATCCGGCGCAACTGGTCACGCGCGTGGTCGAACTGCGCCCGCTCCTGGGCGAGGACATCGGGACCGAGGCTGCACGAGGTGGTGGACGTGGCGGACGGCGCGGGCGCGGCGAGTTCGCCCCTCCAATCTCGTGAGGTAGCCGTACCGGTGAACCGATGACGGCGACCGTCCGACCCGGGCCCGGATGACGCCCGCGCGGCGGCCGGGCGTCATCCGCGCCGGCCGGGCCGCCGGTGTCGGTCGGCGAAGGTTGCCTCCTAGGCCATGCCGGACTCCTAGGCCAGCGCCACCAGATGCACGCGCGACCGGCATCCGGTCTTGCCGAGCGCATTCGACACGTGGGTCTTCACGGTGCCCTCGCCGACCACCAGCCGGGCCCCAGTGCCCGCCGGCGACCGCCCGCCGCCCGCGGCTTCGCACCGCAGTCACCCCGCAGGCCCGCCGCCTCCCGACGGGCTAGGTCGGGCACCTCGAGAGCATCACGTACGGAAAGGGCCCATCACCCGGTCGGGCTGATATCGTCAGATATCCAGGAGGTGGTCCGCTGTGCCAGACGTGCTGATTCGCAACTTCCCTGCCGAGGACCTGACGGTGCTCGACGACCATGCCGCCCGCTTGGGCATCTCGCGCACCGAGTATCTGCGTCGTCACCTGCATCGCGAAGCGCAACGGGTCGCGGCACGAGTCACCGCCGACGATCTGCGTGGCATCTCCGCGCTGCTGCCTGACCTCGGCGACGAGTCGGTCATGGGCGCTGCCTGGGCATGACAGGCACCTGGCTGATCGACAAGTCGGCGCTGGTCCGTTTCGGTGCCTGCCCGGATGCCGCGACCTGGGCCATGAGGGTCGAACGAGGGCTCGTCGTGGTCACCAGCCTGACCCTGCTCGAGGCGGGCTACTCCGCCCGATCGGCAGTTGACTTGACACGGGCGATGAGGTCGCCGCCTATCGCCTCGATGCCGGTGGAGTACCTGACCCCGGCCGTCGAGGACCGCGCCATCGAGGTCCAGCGACTTCTCTCCGAACGCGGCCACCACCGCGCACCGTCGATCCCTGACCTGTTGGTTGCCGCAGCAGCCGAACTCAACCAACGAGTCGTCCTTCACGTCGACAAGGACTTCGACCTCATCGCCGAGGTGACCGGCCAACAGTTCGAACGTCTTCGCGTCGGATGACGGGCTGCGGCAGGTTCCGCACGGGCGAACGGTGGTGCAGGGAGCGCGCCGAGGCGCTCCCTGCACCACCATCCGTGGCCGGCGGGCGTCATCCTCAGGGGTTGTCGGCGAGGAAGCCGTCGACCTGGTTGATCGCCTCGCGGGCGCCCTCCTCCATGCCCATGTCGAGGATCTGCTGCATCGCCTCGGCGCTGGCGTAGGTGGAGGTGAAGGTGGCCTTCGTGCCGGTGTCGGTGGCCTCGAAGGAGTAGGTGTTCTCGGAGACCGGCAGGTCGGGGTTGGGGGAGAAGTCCTCGCCGCTGGCGAAGCCGTCGCGAAAGGCGAACCGGGTGGGCGCCTCGACCTCGGTGACCTCCCAGTAGCCGGCGAACTTCTCGCCCTCCGGGGAGGTCATGTAGTAGGTGACCCGGCCGCCCGGACGCAGGTCGTGGTCGACGAACGTCGCGGGGAAGGTCGGTGGGCCCCAGACCTGCTCGAGCTGGCGCGGGTCGTCGTACAAGGCCCAGACGCGCTCGACCGGGGCGGCGAACTCGGCGGTGATGACGAGGGTGCGGTTGTCGAGGTCTTTGGTGATGTCGGTGACGGGCATGTCAGCTCTCCTTAACTGTCGTGGCAGGTGGTGGTGTGTCCGGCTGGGGTGTGCCGGGCCGTGGTGTGCCGCGTGCTGGCGTGGCGGGTGGTGGTGCGTCGAGCAGCGCGTCGATCCGGGCGACCCGACCTCGCCAGACGTCCTCGAACTCGTCGAGCATCGAGGTGACGGACCGGACCGCCTCCACGTCGCCGCTGGCCAGTTGCTCGCGGCCACTGCGCCGCTTGGTGAGCAGGCCGGCCCGCTCGAGCACGGCGACGTGTTTCTGCACGGCGGCGAAACTCATGTCGTACGTCGCCGCCAGGGCCGTGACCGAGGGCTCTCCGGCGAGCACGCGGCGGAGGATGTCCCGCCGGGTCCGGTCGGCGAGCGCGTGGAACAGGGCGTCCGCCCGGTCCTCGCTGCCCTCGCTCACAGGACCAACGTACAACCAAGTGGTTGTACGTTGTCAAGGCCGCGAGCGATCGCAGCCGTGGTCTCGTGAGGCGGACGCGGTTCTCGGCTCCGGCCGTGGAAACAACCGCGTCCCGCGCCGACAACCCCGTCCGCGGGGAGCGGGGCTCGCGTCATCCGGGAGGCGGGCCCGCAAGCGCTGTCGTGAGTCGGCTCGTCGATTAGGGAGGCGGTATGCCCGCTGGTAACCTGACCTGCGCCGTTCGAACGGCCGCGGATCACAGAGCCCCGGTGAACCAGCCCGGGAGCGCCGCGCAACGAACCACAGAAACGGAGTCGTCGCCCTATGCCGCTGAGCACTGATGTCAAGCAGCAGATCATCGCCGAGTACGCCACCACCGAGGGTGACACCGGCTCCCCGGAGGTGCAGGTCGCGCTGCTCACCCAGCGCATCAAGGATCTCACCGAGCACTCGCGCACGCACAAGCACGACCACCACAGCCGACGCGGACTGCTGCTGCTCGTGGGCCAGCGCCGCCGGCTGCTGCGCTACCTCGAGAGCATCGACATCGAGCGTTACCGCGCGCTCATCAAGCGCCTCGGCCTGCGCCGATAAGGACTTCCGCGAGGGGCGGTCCTCACGGATCAAC
>JBOFJB010000211.1:0-9214 GCA_051650465.1 Dermatophilaceae bacterium
GCGAATTGTGGTGGATCGCCCAGGACGGAAAGAAGGCGAAGAACCACCTGCTGGAGGCGAACCTGCGTCTCGTCGTCAGCCTGGCCAAGCGCTACACGGGCCGTGGCATGCTCTTCCTCGATCTCATCCAGGAAGGCAACCTCGGCCTCATCCGGGCGGTCGAGAAGTTCGACTACACCAAGGGTTACAAGTTTTCGACGTACGCGACGTGGTGGATCCGTCAGGCCATCACTCGGGCCATGGCCGACCAGGCGCGCACCATCCGCATCCCGGTGCACATGGTCGAGGTCATCAACAAGTTGGCCCGGGTGCAGCGCCAGATGCTCCAAGATCTCGGGCGTGAGCCCACCCCGGAGGAACTCGCGAAGGAACTCGACATGACCCCCGAGAAGGTCGTCGAGGTGCAGAAGTATGGCCGTGAGCCGATTTCGTTGCACACTCCGCTCGGCGAGGACGGCGACAGCGAGTTCGGTGATCTCATCGAGGACTCCGAGGCCGTTGTCCCAGCCGACGCGGTGAGTTTCACCCTCCTCCAGGAGCAGTTGCACTCGGTGCTCGACACACTCTCGGAGCGTGAGGCCGGTGTGGTGTCGATGCGGTTCGGCCTGACCGACGGTCAGCCGAAGACCCTTGACGAGATCGGCAAGGTCTACGGCGTCACCCGCGAGCGGATCCGTCAGATCGAGTCCAAGACGATGAGCAAGTTGCGTCATCCCAGCCGCAGCCAGGCCCTGCGCGACTACCTCGACTGAGGCCCGGGGTCGGTTCCGCGACTGCTCGGCGTGGCCGCACCCGGACCTGGGCCTCGAGGAGGTCGTCGGCTGATGACCTCCGCGGCCGTCGTAGCCGATGCTCCACCGTCACCCGGGCCGACCGGCGGAGGACCGTTTCGCCACCGCCAGCCATGTCGCCAGAGGCGGCGGCCCTCCTCCGGGAGGAGCTTGGCACGGATCCGGTCGCGTCGGCTCCGCCGCGAGGCTGCAGCTCGCAGGATGGCGCGGACGTCCGCGGTGACATCCGGCAGCGGTCTCGTTCCGGGAGCGGCATACCGGGCTCGTTCGAGGGTGGCCACGACGCGGCCCAGCGCTTCGCTCCCGCCCGTGTCGAGACCGGCACGTTGACGGATCGCCCGAGACGCCTGGCGTGGCGTCGCGGCGACTGGTGGGACCAGCCCGACGTCCTCGAGGCGCAGGAGCAGCGACTGCCACTGGACCTCGACGAGTTCGGCGTCGTCGCGCGCAGCCCATCGTGCCCGGCGACGGGCGAGCCACGCCGCAGCGGGCGCCGCGCACAGGGCGACGCCGATGAGCAGGATGACGACCGTGGCCAGAACCCGCTTGTGGACCGCCGTGACGAGGCCGGCGTCCGTGGTGCTGTTCGAGGTCGGGGCGGCCTCACCTTCGCTATCCGTTGCGGGAGGACCGGTCGGTGCGGCGCTGGGGGTGGCGGGTGCCGCGGATGTCGGCGGTGCCGACTCCTCCCCGCCCACGCCGGCCGGCTCGGTGTAGCCGGGCGTGGCCCCGCTACGAACGCCGGGTGTTGGTTCGAAGCGGACCCAACCGGTCCGAGGAAAGTACAACTCGGGCCAGGCGTGGGCGTCGGATGCCCGGACCACCCGACGTTCGCCGTCGGTAACCCCAGGAAGGAAACCGATCGCCATCCGCGCGGGGATGCCGGCGGCGCGCGCGAGCATGACCATCGCCGAGGTGAACTGGACGCAGTACCCGCGTCGGGTCTGCAGGAACCGAACCAACGGCTCCTCGCCTTGGCGCCCGGCGCCGGTAGCGTCGGCGAGTTCGAGCGAGTACGAGTACTGCGGACCACGCAAGTGCGACTGGATCTTCCGGGCGATGGTCAGCGCAGGGTCGCCGTCGTCGGTGATGTCGTCGAGAAGCTCGCGGATCTCGTCCGCGGATTGCGGGTCGAGCGCGAGAGCGTTGCGCTGCGATGCGTCGGCGCCGAGGGTTCCGCCGAACTGGCCATCGGTCGGTGTCAGTAGGGTGAAGTCGGCGGCGTAGGTAGGCACCGGCCGGGTCAGTTGCGCGACGCCGGCACTGCTGATCCGCCAGGATCCGGCGGGAAACGGGGACCCGGACGCGCTGGCTGGCAAGGCGACCTGGGGTCGGCCGACCCGGTTCACCTCGACGCGCATCCGCTCAGCGGTCCGCGGCACCCCGGGTGCTGCCTCGGTGCCAGGGAGCTGGTCGGTGGCCGGCACGAATGTGGCCTCGGATGATGCCTGCCACCGGCCACTGAGGTAGCGGTCGAGAACGCCGACCCGTAGCGGCGGCGGGTCCGCAGCGGTGGTGCGGTACACCAGAATCGGGTCGGTGGACCGGTCGACCAGGTCGCGGGCGATGTCGATGCTCGTCGCGAGTCGGACCTCGCCGCCCCGGCCGCGTCCGTCCTGACTGGTGCCGAGTCCGTCGGCGAGGAAGGCCGTCTGAAGGTGGGGGATGACGGTGGGCAGCACGACCGCAGCGGCCAGGGCCACGACGCCGGCGGCGTACCCGACCGGGGTAACGTCACCGACCGGATCCGCTAGGTGTTCCGACTGCTGGGATGTCCCGGAGCCCCACCGGCGCATGCTGTGCAGACCCTCAACGCGGACAAGGGCGAGCCAGCACACCGCCGGCGGCACGACGAACCAGGCCGGGAGCCCGCCAGGAGCGCTGGTCGCGGCGGCGAGGAAGGCGGCCAGCAGCGGCACGCCGGCAAGCACTGGATGCCGCAGCGTCGTTGCTGCGGCATCGACTGCCAGCGCGGTCACACCGATGAGGATGGTGAGCGCGAAGGAGACACCGCGGCCGGTAGGAGCCGGAGCGGTGTACCCGGTCACCGTGCGGTACGCCTCGCCGAGCAGTTCCATCGAGGTGCGCACGGTGCCGGCCACCGGGACCACCCCGGCGAGGAGGTCGTCCTGAAGGTGCAGCCACCAGGAGACGAGCAACAGGGTGGTCGCTTGGATGGCAAGGACGCCAGGTCGTCGACTGAGTAGCGACCGGGCGACCATGCCGGAAGCGACGACGGCCAGGACCGCGACCAGCGCCGGCCAGAACCAGGTGCGCGGGGCGAACAGGGTGAGCACAGGAAGGGTGACCGCGATGCTGGCGCCGGCTCCGAGGGTCGCGGGGACCAAGAGGACTCGGTTCACCGCGGTCCCCGGGGGCTGCGGTCGGTAGGTGGTGGGCCGACAGCCGCGGACCATGCGGCGGCGGGTTCGTGGTGTCCGTCCACGGCGACAGCCGACCAGCCAGCGCCGCGCAGGATCGCGACGGTGGTACCGGAGTCATCGTATGGCTGGCTACCAGCGGGCCGGGAGCCGAACGCCGCCGGCTCGACGACGAGGGCGACTGCTGTCGACCCGGGCCGGCGGAGCCTGGCAAGAAAGGCGGCATCGTCGTCGGCGAGTGGCCCACCGAGATAAGCGACCAGGCCGCCGCTGCCGGTGAGTCTGCTGGCGGCGTGCAGCACGGCCCGCACGCCGTCGTCGTCGCCATCCCGGACTCGCGCGAGCCGGTCGAACGCGTAGTCGAGGTTGTCGTCCCTGCTCACCCCGTTATCCGGGGTGAGCAGGTGCGCCGTGTATCCCTCGTCGACGAGGTGGGCGAGCACCGACGCAGTCATGGTGACCGTCCACTCCAGGGAGCCGCGGCGACCGCTGCCCCCGTGGGCGGAACTTCGGGTGTCGAGCAGCACGACGGCGCGGTGCTTCGCCGGCTGGTCCTCCTGGCGCACCATGAGGTCTCCGGTGCGTGCGCTGGCCGGCCAATGGATGCGGCGGAGGTCGTCACCATCTCGGTACTCGCGGATGGTCTGGTCGTCGTCACCGTTCATCGAGACCAGGTGCGGGATGCCGCCGGAGCCGCCCGGCCCGAGGCCGCGGAGGCGCCCGGCGGGTAGCGGCACCACCCGGGGGAGCACCACCAGTTCGGTGTCGCTGGTCGCGCGGGCCGCTCGTTGTGCGAGGCCGAAAGGATCCCGGACTCGCATCGAGAGCGGTCCCACGCGGTACACGCCGCGCGTGGGTGAGCCGACGCGATAACTCACGGACTGGGACCCGCCGCGGCGAATGGACGGGATGACGAAGCGCTGCCCACTGCCGAGCGCGTCGTCGACCGCGTCCTCAGCGAGGAGCGCCGGCGAGGACGACGGTTCGGCGTTGCGGATCTCGACGGTAACGACCGACGGGCGGTCGACCGGCACCCGGGCGGGCGAGGCCAGCCGCCGGACCTCGAGCCGGAGCCGGTGCCGTCGCACCAGGACGAGCGCGAGCGTGACGAGGGCGAGGAGAAGCACGCCCGCCCGGGTGACGTCGCGCTGGCCGAGCAGCACCCCCGTGACGACGAGCACGACGCCGCAGCCGCTGAACGCGGTTCCGCGAGCGGTGAGTGATCGCCCGAGGTCGCCCATGGGTGGCCGGTCACCGGGCCTGGGCCGGCACGTGGACCCGGTGGAGTAGGTCGCTGACGACATCAGCCGTGGTGTGTTGTGCCATCTGCGTTTCTCCGGTCGGGATGAGCCGGTGGGCCAGGACGGCAACGGCGACGTGCTGGACGTCGTCAGGGAGTACGTGGTCGCGGCCGGCCAGGGCGGCGTGCGCGCGTGCCGCCCTGAGCAGGTGCAGTGTGGCGCGCGGAGACGCGCCGAGCCGCAACGCCGGGCTGACTCGGGTCGCGTGGGCGAGGTCGACCGCGTACTGCCGCACCGCCGGGGATGCGTGAACCCGTCGGACCGCGGCGATCATGGCCGACACCGTGGAGGCGTCGGTCACGGGGTGGAGGTCCTCGAGTGGCGACCTCCCTCCGTGGTGGTCGAGCATCGCCATCTCGGCGTGCGCCGACGGGTAGCCCATCGAGATGCGGGTCATGAAGCGGTCGCGCTGGGCCTCGGGAAGGGGGTAGGTCCCTTCCATCTCAGACGGGTTCTGCGTGGCCATCACGATGAAGGGCCGGGGCAAGGTGTAGGTCGTCCCGTCGACGGTGACCTGGCCCTCTTCCATCGACTCGAGCAATGCACTCTGTGTCTTCGGTGAGGCCCGGTTGATCTCGTCGCCGACCACGACATTCGCGAACACCGCCCCGGGTCGGAACTCGAAGGCCCTGACGTCCTGGTTGAACACCGAGATACCAGTGATGTCGCTGGGCAGCAGGTCGGGGGTGAACTGGACTCGGCGGACGGAACAGTCGATCGAGCGGGCCAGGGTCTTGGCGAGGAGGGTCTTGCCTACTCCCGGGACGTCCTCGATCAGGAGGTGACCCTCCGCGAGAAGCACGGTGATGGCGGTGCGGATCACGGCCTGCTTGCCCTCGACGACGGAACTCATGGCGGCGGTCAGTGATGCCGATACCTGGACGACCTGGTCCAGTGACGCGCCTCGTGCGTCGGTTGGCTCGAGTGCCGGCTTTGGATGAAGATCCTGCTGCAGTTCGCTCACCATCGGTCCCTCGTCGGTGCTGGGGGCAGCGCGGCAGTCTCTCGTTGCCCGTCGTGCCCGGATTCTGCCGTACTGACATGAGAGGTCACGTAGGCCCGGCAGCACCACGATGCTCCACCTGGCTCCCAGTAGGACCGGGCACTCCGGATGGCGAGGAGTCGGTCCGGCCATTGACTGCCGAACTGCTGGTGGCCGAGGCCTGGTCGGGGGATGGGTGTACGCGATCTTCCCCACTCTGCTCCACCTGCGTTGAACAGGGTTTCTGTGCCGACCGATCGGCCAATACGGGCGAACTCGGCCAGTTTGAGGTTGAGGGTGGAGTAATGTGGAGGAAAGCGGAGCGCAATGTCAAGGCGATTCGACGGCGAGAGAGGCGGTGCCCCATGGAGGAGTTCCTCGGCACTCACACTCCTCGGCTCGATGAGAAGGGCCGACTGTTTCTCCCGGCTCGGTTCCGCGCGGCGTTGGCGGAAGGTTTGGTCATCACGACCGGACAGGAGGGGTGCCTGTACGTGTTTCCCACTGCGGAGTTCCACCGCATCTCGGCGTTGATGCAGGCGGCGCCCGGGTCGTCGAAGCAGGTTCGGGACTTCGTCCGGGTCTTCCGAGCCAGCGCTCACCCCGACGTCCCCGACCGTCAGGGCCGGGTCACCCTTCCCGCTCCGTTGCGCGGGTACGCCCGTCTCGAGAAGGAATGCACCGTCATCGGCAACGGGACCCGCCTCGAGGTGTGGGACTCCACCGCCTGGGCGGAGTACCTCGCCGAGGTCATGCCGGCGTACTCCACGTACTCGGTGCCCGGTGAGGAGGTGGTGCCGGGCCTGTAGGCCGTCTCCGCGCCCCTCCTGACGACCCGACCGCCGGCCTCCAGCCGACCCGGCTCCCGACGCGCCTTCCCCCGCGTCGGGCCCGGTTCGGATGGGGACCCGCTGCCGGGTCGCGCCACACCACCACCGGTCCGACGGTGCACCACCGGTTCGACACCACCCCGAGGAGGACGATGACCACCACAGGATCAGCGCAGCACCGACACGTGCCGGTGCTGCTCGACCGCGTCATCGAACTTCTCGAGCCGGCGCTGCAGGTCGACGGCGCGATCTGTGTCGACGCAACTCTTGGCATGGGCGGACATACCGAGGCGCTGCTGCGCCGCTGCCCGACGGTGCAGGTGATCGGGGTCGACCGCGACGCGCAGGCCCTGGCGATGGCCGGCGAGCGGCTCGCCGGGTTCGGCAGCCGGTTCGTCGCCGTGCATGCCATGTACGACGAGATCGCCGCAGTGCTTGCCGCTCGTGCCGATGGTGCCGCGCGCGGCATCCTCTTCGACCTCGGCGTCTCCTCGTTTCAACTCGACGAGCCCGACCGGGGTTTCGCCTACCGCACCGACGCACCGCTCGACATGCGGATGGACCAGTCCATGGGGGTCACCGCCGCCGAGGTGCTCAACACCTACTCGGCCGACGACCTCGCCCGGGTGCTGCGCACCTATGGCGAGGAGCGCTTCGCCAACCGGATCGCCACCGCCGTGGTCCGCGAGCGCGAGCGGGAGCCGTTCACCACGTCGGCGCGGCTCGTCGACCTCCTCCGGGATGTCGTGCCGGCGGCCTCCCAACGCACCGGCGGTCACCCCGCCAAGCGGACTTTCCAGGCCCTGCGCATCGAGGTCAACGCCGAACTGGACGTCTGGCGCCGGGCAGTCACTTCGGCGATCGACGTGCTTGCCCCAGGTGGCCGGCTGGTCGTGCTGTCCTACCACTCGCTCGAGGACCGCATCGCCAAGCAGGCGCTCGCGGCAGGCGCGCGAAGCCGTACACCGGCCGGGATACCGGTGGAACTGCCTGGGCACGCTCCGTACCTCCGACTCCTCACTCGAGGTGCGGAGCAGGCGTCGGCGGCGGAGCAGGCCGCGAACCCGCGGTCGGCGTCGGCACGTCTGCGCGCCGCCGAACGGCTCCCGTCGGCGGTGGCCAGATGAGCCAGATCGCATCGGCACGTAGCGCGCACCGTGTGCCGGCCCGTCGGGTCGGCGATGCCGGTCGGCGGCTCCGCGTGGTGACCCCGCCCACCTCGGGTGGGAGCAGCCGGTTCTTTTTTCTGTGCGCGCTGCTTCTGCTCGGCGGCACCATCGGTGTGTTGGTGCTCAACACCACGATGGCCAAAGGGGCGTACACGATGCGTGACCTCCAGCGGCGCTCCGACGAACTCGCCGACAGCCAGGACGAAGTGCGTCAGTCCGTGCAAGCAGTTTCCGGACCAGGGCCGCTGGCCCGGCGTGCACGCGAGATGGGGATGGTGCCGGCCGACTCGGCGGCGTTCCTTCGCTTGTCCGACGGTGCGGTGCTCGGAGTGCCGCAGCCGGCAACGTCCGACGGCGCGTTCCGGGTGGTGACCGAGTCCGCGCCGCCTCGCCGGCAACGACCCACCGGACAGCCACCGAGCCCGGCGCCATCGACGCGCCCGGAACGGCCAACAAGCCCGGCAACGGAGAGTGCCCCGTGAGTGGGCGGCCTACGCCGACGTCGGGGCGGCGCGGCCCAGTCGCGAAGACCCGCGCAGGGTCGTCCCGGAAGGCTGCCTCGACCACCCGCGCCGGGGCCCGGCAGGCGACCGCCACCAGTTCCGCAGTCCGTGCGCCTCGGACCCGCACGTCCCCGGCACCGGCCGGTGGGCGACCTGCGGATCGCCGCCGTCCGCAGCCGGCGACGCGGACCACACCACCAGGTTCGGCTCGTCGCGCAGCGGACCGGCGGCGCAGCGGTCAGGGCGGCCCGCCGAAGCGACCGCGCCGCCCTCGGCGCTCCCCGGGCGGCAACCCCCGCTCGCGGATGCGGATGCTGACCGTCGCGGTGTTCTTCGTGCTTAGCGTGTTCGGTGCCCAGCTGGTGCGGCTTCAGGGACTCGACGCCGAGGCGGTAGCGGTGGCCGCCCAGGACCGACGGCTCACCTCGCAGGTGGTGCCTGCGTTGCGCGGACAGGTAGTCGCCGCCGATGGGACCGTCCTTGCCTCGAGCACCGTGCGCGAGGTCGTGGTAGCCGACCAGACCGCGGTCTGTACCTACCGCACGACGAAGCCGACCTGCTCGCCGGAGACGTCCGCGGCCGCGGTGCGGGCCGCGGCCACCTCGCTTGCGCCGCTGCTGCGGACGCCAGTGTCCAAGTTGGTCACCGCGCTCACGGGGAACAACCGGTACCGCGTCCTGAGCCGAGACGTCACGCCGGTGGTGTGGAACCGCATCTCCGACCTCGGCATCCCCGGGATCAACCGCGACCGGCGCGAGACCCGCGCCGAAAGGGTCTACCCCCAAGGAACGACCACGGCGGCGCTGGTCGGCTACCTGCAGGACGACGGGACGCCGGGTGGCGGTGTCGAGGTGATGGCCGACGACGCGCTTCGGGGCATGCCCGGTCGGCAGACCTTCCAGGTGGGCCGGGACGGCACCCGGATCCCGGCCGCCGAGGATCGGATGCAGCCGGCGGTCAACGGCCGTGACGTCCACCTGACCATCGACTCCAGCCTGCAGTGGTACGCGCAGAACGCGCTCGCCCAGCGGGTCCAGGACACCAGGGCCGAGTCTGGGACCGTCGTGGTGATGGACGCGGCGCAGGGTCGCCTCCTCGCGGTCGCGTCGTACCCGACCTTCGACCCGAACACCGATGTCGGCTCGGCCGGGGTCCGCCTCGGCAACGTCGCCTTCGCGGACGTGTTCGAGCCGGGGTCCACAGCGAAGATCATGACGATGGCCGCCGCGCTCGAAGAGAAGACGGTCACCCCGGACA
>JBOFJB010000212.1:0-2098 GCA_051650465.1 Dermatophilaceae bacterium
GGCGCAGCTGCACCACGAACGGCGACGGTTGGCCGCACTGCGCAGCCGACCCGTGCTCGCCGACCGGGGCGCCGTGGTCCGGGCGCAGCGGGTGCTCGTCGCCGCGCTTCGAGACCGCTCACGGCACCGGGTCGACGCCGGCCTGCACCGAGCCCGCGACCACGCGACCTACCTTCGTGCTCAACTGCGCACGCTGTCACCACAGTCAACCCTCGACCGCGGGTACGCCATCGTGCGACGAGCCGACAGCAGCCTGGTGCTGGACCCCGCCGCGCTCGACCCCGGCGAACTTCTGCACGTACGGGTCGCACACGGCGGCTTCGCTGCGCGCGCGGACGAGGCCGCACTCGACGCGCACCCAGGCCGCGAGTCGGTCTAGAGTCACCGCCGTGACATCGACGCAGGGAAGCCCGGACACCGCTATCGAGCCGTCGGACCCGAACGCCGACATCGCGGCGATGAGGTACGAGGACGCACGCGACGAACTCGCCGCGATTGTCGCTCGGCTGGAGAGCGGCCAGGTCGGGCTCGAGGAGAGCATGGGCCTGTGGGAGCGCGGCGAGGCTCTCGCGAAACACTGCGATTCCTGGCTCGACCAGGCCCAGTCGAAGGTTGCCGAGAGCGAGTGACCCGCCCGCGGTGACCGCCCGCGGTGACCGTCACCGAGGTCGGGTCACGCACCCACCGCAGCCGGCAGCATCCGGGGATGCCGTTGCCGGTGCGCAGGAACAGCCCGCTGCCCCAACGCTGTTGGGCCCATCGACGAGGCGGGGATGCCGCCGCCGATGCGGCGGAAGAGCCGTGCGGCCCGTCAGGACACCGCGGGCCTGAGGTAGCCGATCAGTTCGGCCATATCGTCGAACGACGCCGTACCGGTGACCAGCGTGGTCAACTCACCGGGAGCCGCTGGCTCGGCCACCAGGCTGTTCTGCGTCTTCGTATCGCGCACCAGCTTCACCCAGATGCGCCCCCCGATCTCGACGCTGCCCTCCCGCGATGCCTGATTGGTCTGCGCGGCCACCCACCCGCGCGCCGGGTCCAGCGCCTGTTCCACGGCGATGTAGTCGCCCTCCGGCGTCTGGTACCCCGCGTGCCACGCCATCACGTCCCGGGTGGTCCGGGAGTAACGCGCCGAGGTCTCCCGCCAGCCGTCCGGCAGACCGACCGCGACCGCGACCGGCCAGCCGGTGTCGCGCTGCACCTGTGCGGCGGTGGCCGCCACGTCGACTGGCGGTCCGCTCACCGAGTTGACCCGCGGCACGACGAGCACCAGCACGGCCGTCATCCCGACCACGGCAAGCATCGAGTACACCAGGTTCTTCGCGGACCCCAGCGAGTAACGGCTGCGCGGCGGTGCTGGCGTGCTCACCTGCCTATCGTCGCCGACGAGCGGCCCGGTGGCCCAGCCGGCCCCGGCGCTAGGGTGGCAGCCGTCATCCGGCTAGATCCGCCCACGAGAAGGACCTGACCCGCATGAGCACCAGCACCCCAGCGGTCATCGTCGTCGGCGAGTTGCTCGTCGACATCGTGCAGAGCCCCGATGGCGGTATCACCGAGCACGTCGGGGGCAGCCCGGCGAACGTCGCTCTCGGACTGGCCCGGCTCGGGCACGACACCCACATCGCCACCATCGTCGGCACCGACGAGCGCGGGCGCCGCTGTACCGCGCACATGGATGCCGGCGGGGTGCATCTTCTCCCGGGCAGCACGAGCGACGCCCATCCGACGTCGGTCGCGCAGGCGACCATCGACCGGGGCGGCGCCGCGACCTACGTCTTCGACTTGCACTGGGAACTACCGCCGGTACGGCTTCCGAGCACCACCGGCCACCTGCACACCGGCTCGATCGCCACGACGCTGCATCCCGGCGCGGCGAACATCACCGAGGTGCTGCACCGCGGTCGCGAGGTCGCCACGGTCAGTTACGACCCCAACGTGCGGCCGAGCATCATGGGCGACGCGGATGCCGTCCGGCCGCGGGTCGAGGAACTCGTCACCCTCGCCGATGTGGTCAAGTGCTCCTCCGACGACCTGCTCTGGCTCTACCCCGACCGTTCACCCGAGCAGGTGATGGAGCAGTGGTCCGCGCTGGGGGCGC
>JBOFJB010000213.1:0-3015 GCA_051650465.1 Dermatophilaceae bacterium
ATCACCGTGCTGATCGCGATGGCCGGCCTGTTCTTCTCCGGCGACCAGACCAACGTCGCGATCGGCTGGGGCACCATGCTCGTCGTGGCGGTGGCAGTGGTCGGGTCGCTCACCTTCCTGCCGGCGACGCTCGCCGCGCTCGGCGACCGGGTGGAGACCCTGCGGGTGCCGGTGCTGCACCGGTTCCGCACCACGAAGGACAGCAAGGTCTGGACCGTCGTGCTGCGCGGGGTGCTGCGCCGGCCGCTGGCGGCGACCGTCGTCGGCGTCGGGGTGATGGCGCTGCTCGCCGTGCCGGCGTTCTCGCTGCGCACCGCGCTCCCCGGCGTCGAGGACCTGCCGCGCTCGGTTCCGGTGATGCAGACCTACGACCGCATCCAGGCGGCCTTCCCCGGCGGGCAGGCCCCGGCCACGGTCAATGTCCAGGCGGATGACGTGACCGCGGCACCCGTGCAGGAGGCGCTGGAGCGGCTGCGCACCGAGGCCCTGGCCACCGGGCGGATGAACGAGCCGATCGAGGTGCAGGTGAGCCCGAACGAGCGGGTGGCCGTGGTGAGCGTGCCGCTGGCCGGCACCGGCAACGACGACGCCTCCAAGGACGCGCTCGCGGCGCTGCGCGACAACGTCATCCCGGCGACCATCGGCGACGTGCCCGGGGTGCAGGTGGCCGTCGACGGCCAGACCGCCCAGTCGGTGGACTTCACCGAGCAGCAGATCCGCAACGCGCCGGCGGTGTTCGGGTTCGTGCTCGGCTGCGCGTTCCTGCTCCTGCTGCTGTCGTTCCGGTCGGTGGTGGTGGCGGTCACGGCCATCGCGTTCAACCTCATGTCGGTGGCCGCGGCGTACGGCGTGCTGGTGGCGGTGTTCCAGTGGGGTTGGGGCGAGAGCCTGCTCGGCTTCACCTCGACCGGAGCGATCGCGAGCTGGCTGCCGATCTTCCTGTTCGTGCTGCTGTTCGGCCTGTCGATGGACTACCACGTGTTCATCCTGTCCCGCATCCGGGAGGCGTTCGACCGCGGCGACAGCACCACGGATGCCGTGCGGCACGGCATCGCCTCGACCGCGGGCGTCATCACCAGTGCCGCGGTGATCATGGTGGCCGTCTTCGCGATCTTCGCCTCGCTCAGCCAGACCTCGCTCAAGCAGTTCGGTGTCGGGCTCGCCGTTGCCGTCCTCCTCGATGCGACTCTGGTGCGTGGGGTGCTCCTGCCCGCGGTGATGACGCTTCTCGGAGAACGCAACTGGTACCTCCCGCGGTGGCTGCGCTGGCTGCCCGAGCTCTCGCACGGGGAGGTGGACGACGAGCCGGCGCCGCGCCCCGAACCGGTCCCCGTCGGCGCGGTCGGCTCCGTTCCCGCTGCCACGTCTTGAGCCGCGTGCGCGGCGACCCGGGCTTCGGTGCAACCGACTCGTCCGGGTCGCCGCGCTGCGCACCGACCAGGTGATCGCGACGGGTGGATGCTGACTAGCAGTGGGAGCAGCGTGGGAGCCGGCATCATCCGACGCTCCACCGAGAGGACCTGTCTCCCATGTCTCACCGCTCCAACCCCCGGCCAGGTCACCGGGTACGACGTTCCGCGCTCGTGGGCACGGTGGTCGTCGCGTGCGTCGCCGGCATCGCCGCGACGGCCGCCCAGGCCCGCCCCCTCGGGCCTGACGACGGCGAGGCGTCACGCGTCGAGAACGTCACCGTCGCCGCCGAGGACGGCCTGGCCGCGATCGCCGCACCCGACATGCTCATCGGCGCACACTCGAACCCGGGCAACCTGGGCGCCGCCGACGGCCCGATCGTCGAGCGCGAAGCCTCGCTGCTGTCGACGTACCAGCACTGGAACGCCTCGTGGACCGGGGCGGGACAGTTCGACGCGACGACGATCGACGAGCACGACGCGATGGTCGACTGGGCCGACGAGAAGGGGATGCAGGTGCACGCCTGGCTGCCCTTCGGCGCCGCGCACTACTCGCCGAAGTGGATGCAGGCGGAACCGGGCGACGTAGCGAAGAACATGACCGACGCAGTGCAGAAGATCACCTCGTCGGCGGGGAACGCCGAGCAGGTCGACCTCTGGACCGTGGTCAACGAGCCGTTCGCCAACCGCTCGGGGACGTACGTCGAGACCCACTGGAACGCCATGGGGACCGAACCCGACAGCTCGGCGCTCACCGGTGACGAGGCACCCCTGACCGAGCACCCGGCGTACATCCGCAAGGCGTTCGAGCAGGCCGCCCAGGCCGCACCGAACGCAAAGCTCGGGCTGCGCGAGAACAACATGGAGTTCCCCGGGCAGGGCAACCACCAGTCGACCTACCAGCTCGCCACGCACCTGCTCAAGTCCGGGGTGAAGCTCGACGTCATCGAGATGCAGATGCACCTGAACGCTTACCCGGCAGGGCAGGTCCCCGAGGAGTACGCCTCGGCGCAGAGCCAGGACGGAACCTACAACTGGGAAGGCTTCAAGGAGAACGTGCGCCGCTACCAGGAGCTCGGCCTCGAGGTGCATCTCAGCGAGGTCGACTTCTACACCCAGGGGTACGACGCCGGCAGCACGGCAGCCCACGAGGCCCAGCGCGTCGCCGCCAACGGCCTGATGACGGCCGCTCGCGAGGTCGGCGTCGACATCGTCACCATCTGGGGTCTGCGCGAGGACTCCATGGACCCGCAGTCCAACGCGGCCAAGGCCCAGCCGTTCGAGGCCGACGGCACCCCCAAGCCCGCCTATGACGGCCTACGCCAGGCCCTGATCGACACCGAGGGCGACACACCCAGCCCGTCGCCGTTCCCGACCGGTAGTCCCTCACCCTCGCCGAGCCCCAGCGAGACCACGACCGGGAGCCCCACGCCGACACCCACCGGGAGCGAGACTCCTACTCCGACAGCGACACCGACCGAGACACCGTGATCGGCTGGTGACCGCTACCCGGGTGGTCCGGATGGGGATCACCCGGGAGCGGTCGGCAGATCGAGGAAACGCAGCAGCTCGGCACACAGCTCGGCAGGTCTTTCCTCGGCGAGCA
>JBOFJB010000214.1:0-8632 GCA_051650465.1 Dermatophilaceae bacterium
GCACGGTGGCCGACCGCGTCATCCAGGCGGCGAGCAATGCCCCGGTCAACCACGTCGCAATGGCGGTGGTGCTCGACGACCTCCCGCCGCTGATGTGGCACGCCGAACTCGGCCGCTCGATGCGCGACCACTGGACCGGCGGGCACCACCGCGGGGTGCAGTTGCACGACCTGCGTGAGGCGGTCACCACCTGGCAAGTGCGTTACCGGCAGCGCGCCTGGCTGCGGCAGCTCACCCCCGAGGTCGGTGCTGCACAGGAGGACGCCCTGCTGCGCACCATTGCGCGGCTCGACGGGGTCTCCTTTCCCTCGCACGTCGGCCTGGCCTGGCGGTGGCTGCGCGGTCGCGACGCGCGGCTGTCACGGCGGGCAGCGCGGCGCGAGGTTCGACCTGAAGACGCCTACTGCGCCGAGGTCGTGGCCGCGACGCTCACGGCGATGGGTGTGCTCGCGGAGGACATGCCGACGAGGTGGTACGACCCAGGCCGGTTCTGGAGTGGTGACCGGCTGCCGCTCACCCCCGGGTGGGACTACGGCGGCGAGGTCGAGGTGGCCCGTGCAGACTGAGCCGGGAGGCGTGCCGGGCGGGCCAGTGCCGGCGTGTGCAACGTGCCGGTCGCACCGGGGCAGTACGGTTCGTCGCAATCCACGTCGGTCACTACTCGAAGAGGTCACACGATGAAGCGACCGGCGACCCGCACCGTCAAGGTCGTCGCCGCGGCGGTCGCCGCCGCCGTCGTGGCCGGGGTCGTCGCGGCGTCGGTCGGGGGCCGTTCCTCGGATTCGGAGCGGGCGCCCGTGGCGGACGGCCCCCCCGGTGTCGACGTCGTTCCGTTCACGTTCGTCAAGCCCGGCCGCGACGCCCAAGTCCGCCTGCGGCTGACCGGCGGGGTGTCGTCCGCGGTCACGGTCCGGTGGTCTGCGGCAACCACGGCCGCGGGCTCCGACGCCCGCCCGAGCCTGGGGGCGACCTCAGGCACGGTGACCTTTCCACCCGGCTCCCGGGCCGGGGCCGAGCAGGTCATCGAGGTGCCGACCACACCGGCCGCCGGGCCGAGCCCCGGCGCGGTCTACGAACTCACGCTCAGCGGGGCGCGCGTACCGGCCGAGCGGCCACGGCTGGTCGTCGCCGCGGGGGGCTTCCCGTACCTCGACGAGAAGCGCTCCATTCCTGACCGAGTCGGCGACCTCCTCGCCCGGATGACGATCGAAGAGAAGGTCGGGCAGATGACCCAGGCCGAGCGGATGTCGATCGACGCCGACCGCAGCCTCGTCACCACCTGGCGGCTGGGGTCGCTGCTCTCCGGCGCCAGTTCAGCCCCGAAGGAGAACACCCCGAAGGCCTGGGCGGACATGGTCGACGCCTACCAGGCCGCCGCGCTGGGCACCCGGCTGCAGATCCCGCTCATCTACGGCGTCGACTCGGTGCACGGCCACGGCAGCCTCCGGGGCGCGACTCTCATCCCGCACAACGTGGGTCTCGGAGCCACCAGGGACGTCGAACTGGTGCGGGATGCCGAGAAGATGGTCGCCACCGAGACGCGAGCGACCGGCATCCCCTGGGTGTTCGGCCCGTGCCTGTGCGTCGCGCGTGATGACCGGTGGGGCCGTACCTACGAGTCCTATGGCGAGCACCCTGCTCTCGCAACCCAATTCGGCGGCGCAGCCATCGACGGGTTCCAGGGTAACGGCACCACCGACCTCGCCGACCCCGACCGGGTGCTGGCCACCGCGAAGCACCTCGCCGGCGATGGGGACACCGACTACGGCAGCGGCCGCAAGTCAGCGGGAGCCAACGGCAACGACTACCCGATGGACCAGGGAATCACCCGCAAGAGCCGCCAGCACATCGAGACGATCGACCTGCCTCCGTTCCTGGCCGCCGTCCGGACCCACCGGGTCGGGTCGGTCATGCCGTCGTACTCCAGCATCGACGAGACCGATGACGGCCTGGGCAACCCGGTGAAGATGCACGCCAACCGGGAACTGCTGCAAGGCTGGCTGAAAGATCGCGCCGGATTCGACGGGTTCGTCATCAGCGACTACCGGGGCCTGGATCAGATCCCGCTGAAGACCAAGGGCGAGCGGGTCGCCGCCTTCGTCAACGCCGGTGGTGACATGGCCATGGAGGCGAACAACTACCAGCAGTTCGTCACCGCGCTGCTTGCGCAGGTGCGCGCGGGAACGGTGTCGCAGGCGCGGATCGACAGCGCGGTGCGCCGCATCCTCACCGCGAAGTTCGAGTTGGGGTTGTTCGAGCAGCCGTTTGCCGACCGGCGTTACGCGGAGCGCATCGGGAGCGCCGCACACCGGGCCTTGGCTCGCACCGCGGTTGCCAAATCGCAAGTGCTGCTGAAGAACTCCGATGACGCACTACCGCTCGCCGACGACGCGAAGGTGTACGTCGCCGGACGCAACGCCGCCGACGTGGGCAACCAGAGTGGCGGCTGGACGATCACCTGGCAGGGCGCATCTGGGCCGGTGACCCCTGGTACGACGATTCTCGACGGGATACGCGACGTCGCGCCCGACGCCCGCATCACCTACAGCGTTGACGGCAGCGCACCGGTCGGCGACGCGACCGTCGGGGTCGTCGTGGTGGGTGAGACGCCGTACTCCGAGGGGCACGGCGATGTCGGCGGCCCACGCTGGTCGAAGGACCCCGGTGCTGGCGGCGCGCCACGAGAGCCGAGGAGCATGTCCCTGCGGCCGGGTGACGCTGCGGTGGTCGATCGGGTGTGCGCGAAGGTGGCGTCGTGCGTCGTGCTCCTGGTCTCCGGTCGCCCGCAGGTACTCGGAGACCGGCTCGGCGACATCGACGCACTGGTGGCGTCCTGGCTACCCGGCACCGAGGGCGCTGGTGTCGCGGACGTGCTGTTCGGCCGGATGCCGTTCACCGGCCGGCTCCCCCTCTCGTGGCCGCGCACGCCGGAGCAGCAGCCGCTCAACGTCGGCGATCCCGGGTACAACCCGCTCTACCCCCTCGGGTGGGGCCTGACGACGACAGCCTCGGGCGCGGACGGCCCATCGAGCCCTCCGGATGACGACGACCCGGCGGCGCAACTCGACGCTTTGCGGGTCTCGGCAGCGCGGGTCGCCGACCCGAGCACCGGGGTGCCGGCCACGGCATCCGACCTCATCGCTCGTGCGGACGTGGCGGCTGTCACGGGGGATGTCGATACGGCAGCGAGTCTGCTCCGTCAGGTGCGGTAGCGCAGGAGTCGGCCACGACGCCAAAACCCATGACGGTCAGCAGACGGCCGGAAGGGTGCCCGCGGTGGCGATCGTCATCCGCAGGAGACCGCGGTGGCGAGCGCGGCGCAGAGCTGGGCCATGCGGCGCTCGTCGAGAGCTCCGATCCGGCGGACGAAGCGGGTGCGCGGAAGCAGGGTGACATTGTCGAGCGGCGCGATGCACTCCCGGTCGACGCCATCCTCCGGCCCTAGCCGGACGGCGGTCGGGATGTCGCGAAGGGTGGACGTGAGGGGCACCACGAGAACCCCGCTCAGTGCGCGTGCCGCAAAGTCACGGTGCATGACCACCGCTGGCCGCAGCTTGTCCATGTCGGCGAGCCAGATCTCGCCACGCCGGGGATGGCTACCAGTCAAGATCTGCCGTCCGGAGGCCCTCGATGCTGATCTCCGCCCAGTCGTGCTCTGCGGCGCCCTGCGGGTGGGCTCGATACCCGGACTCCAGTTGGGCGTCCACCCGGGCCTCGTGTCGACGCGCGAGGAACTCCTGGACGGCGGCGCGCAGCGCCTCGGCTCTCGACCGAAACTCGTGCCCGGCCACCAGTTCGTCGATCTCAGCCAGCCGGGCACTGCTGACCTGGAATGCGACCTGTGTGGACTTGCTCATAGGAAAACAATACAGACTTTGTATGGCCAACCCGATGGTCGTTCGCCTCACCAGCGCCCAGCGCCCAGCCGAGGGTGGCGGCGCCGATGCCGAGCGACGCCGAGAGCGTCACGTTCACCACGACATGCCGGAGCGGGCCGTCGTGCAGCGCCTCCCACACCTCCAGGGCGAGCGCCGAGAACGTGGTGAGCGCGCCGCAGAACCCGGCGCCGACCAGCGTGAGCCAATTCGTCGAGACGCCAGCGCCGACGAGCATCCCGAGCACGAGTGACCCCGCGACGTTGACGACGAGCGTGCCGGATGCCGCGGTGGCGCCATAGATCCCTCGCAGCCGGTGGCCGACGAGATACCGCAGCGGCGCCCCGGCCGCGGCACCGATCGCGACCAGCGCGGCGTCGGCCGGGGTCACGGCGCGCTCGCTGCCGACGAGGTGGCGAGCGACCAACCATCCACTCGGCGAACGGCGTCGACGAGTGCGGCGAACCGGCGAGCGGCGTTCATCGGTGTCATCGCCGCCCACCTGGCGGACGCCGTGAACGCCGCGCGGTCCGCATCCCCGCCGGCACGGCGAGCACCCCGATGACGAACGTCGCCGCCACATACGCCAGCGCCGTGGCTGCACGCCCTGCGGTGGCGAGCGCCACGGCATCCATCGCGAAAGCGGAGAACGTGGTCCAGCCGCCCAGCAGCCCGGCGCCGACGAATGGCCGGACGAGGGGGTGACTTCGTCGCCGGGGCGCGAGGTACGCGACGAGCAGTCCCATCGCGAACGCGCCAGAGACGTTGACGCACAACGTCGCCCACGGGAACCCACCGGACGACGCCGGCAGCGCCATCCCGAGTGCCCACCGTCCCCACGACCCCAGCACGCCGCCGGCCGCCACGGCGGCCACTGCGCCGGCATCCGGCCGTGCGACCGCCGACCGGTCGGCGGTCGGCGACTCCGGGCGGGGCACGGTGGTCAGGCCCGCAGCGTCTCGAGGAACTCGGCGATGCGGCCGATCGCCTCGGTGAGCACGTCCTCGTCGGGAAGGATGACCAGGCGGAAATGGTCGGGCTCGAACCAGTTGAAGCCGGTGCCGTGGGTGACGAGGATCTTCTTCGCCCGCAGCAGGTCGAGGACGAACGCCTCGTCGCTTTCGATGGGGTATACCGCCGGGTCGAGCCGCGGGAAGCAGTACAACGCCCCGCGCGGCTCGACGCACGACACGCCGGGGATGTCGGTGAGCAGCCGGGCCGCCAGCCGGCTCTGCTCGCGGAAGCGCCCGCCCGGACCGACCAACTCGGTGATCGACTGGTACCCACCGAGAGCGGTCTGAATGGCATGTTGCGCAGGCACATTGGCACACATGCGCATGTTTGCGAGCAGGGTCAGCCCCTCGAGGAAGTCCTCGGCGAGATGGGTCGGGCCACTCACCATGACCCAGCCGGCCCGGTACCCGCACACCCGGTACGCCTTGGAGAGCCCGCTGAAGGTCAGGCACAGCACGTCGTCGCCGGCGAAGGTGGCCGCGTGATGGTGCACGGCGTCGTCGAAGACGATCTTCTCGTAGATCTCGTCGGCCATGAGCACCAGCCGATGCCGTCGCGCGATGTCGACGAGACCCCGCACCGTCGCCTCCGAGTACACCGCTCCCGTGGGGTTGTTCGGGTTGATGATGACGAGCGCCTGGGTGTTCTCGGTGATCTTGGCCTCGAGGTCGGCGAGGTCGGGGTCCCAGCCGTTCGCCTCGTCGCACCGATAGTGCACTGGGGTGCCGCCGGCGAGCGACACCGCGCCGGTCCACAGCGGGTAGTCGGGCGCCGGCACGAGGACCTCGTTGCCGTCGTCGACGAACGCCTGCAGCACCATCGAGATGAGTTCGGACACCCCGTTGCCGATGTACACGTCGTCAACGCTGGTGTCGGTGAGTCCGCGGGCCTGGTAGTACTGCGCCACTGCGGTTCTCGCCGAGTAGATGCCGCGCGAGTCGGTGTAGCCCTGGCTGTCGGGCAGGTTGTGCACTATGTCGGCGACGATGGCCTCGGGCGCCCGGAACCCGAACGGTGCGGTGTTGCCGATGTTCAACTTGAGCACCTCGTGCCCCTCGGCCTCGAGCCGCTGCGCCTCGACGAGGATCGGGCCACGCACGTCGTAGCGCACATCCTGGAGTTTCCTGCTCTGGACGATCCGGTGCATGGGGGAGAGTCTCCCAGTCCGGCCCGTCCCCGTGTCTCCCGTCTGTGGCGGATGCCCGAGCGCGACCGTGCGGAGCGCCGCAGTCGCGCACCAGGGCAGCCATGTCCGAGGTGCCCGCCTGTTCGGGCCGGTAGCGCCGAAGCGCCGAAGCGGCGACGTTGCGGTGAGATTACCGAGCGCTCCGGATGACGGTGCGCGGCCAGGTGGCCGCCTAGCCTGGTCCGATGGCCCGCATCCTGCTCGTCGAGGACGACGCCACGGTGCGCGACGCCGTTGCGGCGTACCTGACCCGGGCCGGGCATGACGTCGACGTGGTCGGCGACGGCGAGGCAGCGGTCGACCGGTTCGTCGCGGCACCGGCCGACCTCGTGCTCCTCGACCTCATGCTGCCCGGCATCGGGGGTTTCGAGGTCAGCCGACGGCTGCGCTCCATCCGCCGCGACCTGCCGCTGATCATGGTGACTGCCCGTAGCCAGGAACACGAGCGGGTGCAGGGCCTGCAGCACGGTGCCGACGATTACGTGCCCAAGCCGTTCAGTCTCCGCGAACTCGAACTTCGGGTGCGGTCCGTGCTCCGCCGGGCCGCGACGCCCCCGGAGGAGGTGTCGGGCACGCTCGTCGACGGCGACATCACCATCGACCTCGGAGCGCGCACCGTCATCCGGTCAGGCCGCCACGTCGGTTTCACTGCAAGGGAATTCGACTTGCTCGCCTGGTTCGTGCAGCACCCCGGAATCGTCTGGTCGCGCGACGACTTGATGCGCGAGGTCTGGCGGTGGGATGTCGGCGACGCCTCGACGGTCACGGTGCATGTGCGGCGGCTGCGCGAGAAGATCGAGCGCGACCCCGGCACGCCGACCCGGCTCGCCACGGTGTTCGGGCGCGGCTACCGCTGGGACCCCGGTGCCACGTCCGCCGCTGGGTCCACCACCGGGCCCGACGATGGACCCGCGTTGGCCGACCCGGTCCGGCCGGAGCCGCCCGGATGACGCCGGAGACCAGCGCGGTCTTCGTCTCCGCCTCGGTGACCGCTGTCGCTGGCGGGGCCGGGGCGATGGCGCTGTCCCGGCTGGCCCGCGACCGGCCTGCGGTGGCGGCTCTCGGTGCTCCGATCGTCTTGGTCGGCTCGCTGGCGGCGGGCGTCGCGGTGGCCAGCCGGGAGATGCTCATCGGTGAGGACGACTACCGCACCCTGGTGTTCGTCCTCCTCGCGGGCGCCCCGATGGCCGTGCTCATCGGCGTGCTCGTGGCACGACGGGTCTCACGGATGGAGCGCGATGGCGCCACTGAACGCGCTGATGTCGAGCGCGCCCGGCAGGTGGAGGAGTCACGGCGCGAGACCATCAGTTGGCTCTCGCACGACCTGCGCACCCCACTCGCCGGCATCCGCGCGCTCGCCGAGTCGCTCGAGGCGGGAGCGCTGGCCGACCCGGCCGCAGCCCACGGCCGCATCGTGCGCGAGGTCGACCGGCTAGACACCATGGTCGACGACATCGCCCAACTGTCGCGGCTGCGCGGGCCGGGCAGGGTGCCCGCTCCGGCGGAGCAGGTCGCGCTCGACGACCTGGTGTCCGACGCGGTCGCCACGGTCGCACCGCTGGCTGTCGCCGCCGGTATCGAGGTGCGCGCTGCGGCGCTGTCCGGGTCGATCGTCACCGGGGACGCCCGCGACCTCACCCGTGCGGTGACCAACCTGTTGCGAAACGCGGTGCAGCACACTCCCGCCGGGCGGTCGGTCGAGGTGCGCACGGTCGTCGCTGCCGGGGTGGTCACGGTCGAGGTAGCCGACGGGTGCGGCGGTGTCCCCGATGACGACCGGCCGCGGCTTTTTGAACCGGGCTTCCGCGGCGATGCCGCCCGGTCAGGCAGTGGTAGCGGGCTTGGCCTCACCATCGCCCGTGACGTGGCGACGGCCCACGGCGGTACTGCGTCCGTGGTGAATCTGCCCACCGGTGTGGGGTGCGTGGTCGCGTTGAGCCTTCCTACCGGCCAGTGACTGTGCGTCTGCGACAGCCAGGCGGCGGCGTCGGCATGGTGGCGCCACGGTCTGGAGTCGTCTTCGCTGGCGCGGATGCTCAGGTGGGTGGTTCACGAGGGGTCGGGTGCTGTTTCGGTGGGGGTGTCGGGTGAGCGGGCGGCGTCGGGGAGGAAGCACCCCCCGTAGAGGGTGAGGGTGGTGGCGAGTTGGGTGCCGAGTTGGACGACGGCGCCGGTGTCGGGGTCTTTGACGGCGATTTCGTGGTGGCCAGGTACGTCTTGGATGACGGTGAGTTGGGTGAAGCCCTGGTCGGCGACGATGGCTTGGATGGCGGCTTGGAGTTCGGGCCAGGTGGCGTCGTCGATCGGGTTTCTCGCGCCTCTGCCGCCGGCTTTGTAGATGCCGGAGTACACGCCATTGAGTAAGTGGAACGGTCGACCGCACCCGCCGCGTTCGGCGCGGCTGGGTTGGGGTTCGGCCCAGTCCAGGCCGGGGGCGCGGGTGTCGATGGCGGCGCGGACTCGGGTGAGGAGGTCGAGGTATTGCTGTTCGGCGTGTTCGAAGGAGGGCCGGGTCATGAGTTCTTTGCGGGCGTCCATCGGGTCTCCCGAGGTGGTG
>JBOFJB010000215.1:0-1620 GCA_051650465.1 Dermatophilaceae bacterium
TATCGGCCGGTGAGCGCACGGTCGAACCCGCTCGTCGGGGAGTTGGCGGCCGCGAGCACCTCCCCGGTCGGCACGTCGACGGCGACGATGGCGGCCGGCACGTCGAGACCGGAGCCGGCCAGCGCCGCTTCGGCAGCCCGCTGGACGCGGGGGTCGAGGGTGGTCTCGACGTCGGCGCCGTCGGCAGCTGCCTGCGCGAACAGCTGCTCGCCCGTGTCGGTGACCACGCGCAACCCCGCCGAGCCGGCGAGCTCCCGGTCGTACTGACCCTGGAGCCCGCTCAGCCCTGCCCGGTCGCCTGCCGCGTAGCGACCCTGGCTCGCGTCGACGACCTCCTTGGTGACCTCCCCGAACGAGCCGAGCATCGGCTGACCGAACGTACGGGTCGGCCCGAGCGGCTGGGTGGACGACGGCGCGATGACGCCGGCGAGCGCGTCGAGCCGGGCCTTCCGGGGGGCGTAGTCGGCCTCGCGGTAGGTGATGACGGGAATCGGCGCCTTCGAGCCGCTGCGGGTGGCGGCCGCGAGGTCGGCGACCAGCGAGCCGGGGTCGGCGTCGACCACCTGCTCGAGGCCGGCGGCCGACTCCGGTGTCGCCTGTACCGGGTCCAGCTGCACCCGGTACACGGTGCCCTGCGGCATCAGCGGCCGACCGGCGCGGTCGAGCAGGTCGCCGCGGGCACCCGCGGTGCGTTCGAGCGTCATCCGCTGTCCTCGCCCGAGGCCGGGGGCCCAGGGCGACCCGGCTCCCCAGCCGGTGACCGACCAGTCGCCGTCGCGCTCGACGAGCCGCACGGGTACGCGGTACCCCCACTCGGCCCGGCCGGGAAGCGACCAGGTGACGGTGACCTCACCCTGCGCCGCGTCGCCCTCGCGGTCGACCTCGCCCGGTGCGGCGTCGACCGCAGTGGCACGAAGACCCCGGGTGGTGGCGGCGAAGTCGTCGACGGCGCCCGGCTCGGTGAACCGGACGCCGGCGAACCGGCCGTCGGCCCATCCCGACGCGTACGCGGCGAGCGCGGCGGAGGCGGCCCGGGTGCGCTCGTCCTCTCGCTCACGCCACTGCTGGTAGGCGAACCCCGCGGCCGCCACCACGGCGACGAGAGTCACGACCAGGGCAGCCACCACTCGGCGACGTGAGCTCGACATGTCGTCATCCAACCCGATGCGTGGCGTCGATGCCCAGCCGTGCGGTGTCGATGCTTTCTTTCACGGGCCGGCCCGGCTCTGGTGTTTCGGGCGGGTGCTTGGCAGCATTCCGGCGGGCCGCACCCTGCGTGAAAGGACCTCCGTCGTGACCGCACTCACCAGTGGGCCGCCGGTGGCGGCGGTGTCCGTGCCGTCCTACGACCGCGCCGCGGCGACGGTGGGAGTCGTCCACTTCGGCTTCGGCAACTTCCACCGCTCGCACGAGGCGATGTACGTCGACCGGCTGATGGAGCTCGGCCTCGGCTCGGACTGGGGCATCTGCGGCGTCGGCGTGCTGCCGCAGGACGCGGCGATGCGCGACGCGATGCGTGCCCAGGAGTGCGAGTACACGCTGGTGGTGCGCCATCCCGACGGGTCGCTGGAGCCGCGGGTGGTGGGCTCCGTGCTCGAGTACCTGTACGGCCCGGACGAG
>JBOFJB010000216.1:0-4046 GCA_051650465.1 Dermatophilaceae bacterium
CAGGCCGGCCAGGCGGCGTTCGACAAGGCCGTCGCGTGCGAGGGGCAGAAGCTCACCTTCACCCTCAGCACGCCGGTCGCCGACTTCGACGAGATGGTGACCCAGCCCGCGTTCGGGCCGGTCAAGGAGTCCGTCGACAAGGCCACCGATCCTGCGGTCACCGTCTTCTCCTCGGGGCCGTACCAGCTGCGCGAAGCCTGGAAGCCAGGCAGTGGCGGGACTTTCGTACGCAACCCGCACTGGACGGCGGCGAGCGACCCGGTCCGGCGGGCGTACCTCGACGAGGTGCGCTACCGCGAGGGCATGGACACCCAGACGGTCGTGCAACAGGTGATGGCCGACGGCGACACCGGCCGGGTCTCGGTGTCGCTCGGATCGGCGCCGCCGGCCATCCAGCAGAACATCACCAGCGTGCAGAGCCTCGAGGAGCGCTCGGTCAACCCGCGCACCGGGGTCGTCGACTACCTCGTCCCCAACGTGCGCAGCGGCCGGGTGTTCGCGAACCCCACGGTGCGTACGGCGCTCGCCGCCGCCACGAACCGCGACGCCTACGTCACCGCCATCGGTGGGTCGACGGCCGCGAACCCCAGCAGGTCGCTCATCCCCGAGTCCCTCCCGGCCGCTCACGACGCAGACCCCGTCAAGACGGGGATGCGCGGCGACGTCGCCCGGGCGAAGGCGCTGCTCACCGAGGCCGGCGTCAAGGCCCCGGTGCGGTTCACCGTGGCCTACCGCTCCGACCCGACCGCGGACAAGGCGATGGCGGCCCTGGTCGCCGGGTGGCGCGAGGCCGGCTTCGACCCTCGGCCGCGCGCCATCACCGAGAACTACTTCCGCACGATCAGCGACCCCAAGCTCGGCAGTCAGGTCGACCTGTTCTGGTCGAACTGGGCGCCGGCCTGGGCCTCTGCGTCCACGGTCCTCCCGCCGCTCTTCGACAGCTCGCTCAACATCACCAGTGCCGGGCCGGGACGGGACTACGGGTACTTCGCCGACAAGGCGGTCAACGCCCAGATCGCCAAGATCGGCACCATCGTGCGCCGCGACGAGCGCGAGCAGGCCTGGGCCGACCTCGACGTCACCCTGCTCACCAAGGTCGCGTACATCGGTCTGGCCGAACGCCGGGCGCTCTACGTGTCGGGGTCCGACGTCCGCAACCTCTCGGCCAACGCGGTCGCCGGTGGGGTCGTCGAGTTCGCCGACATCGCGGTGGTCCGGTGAACGACCCGCTCAGTGCCGGCGATCTGCTCGCCGGCCTCGCCACCGGCCGCGCTCGGCTGCTGTTCGTCCATGCCCACCCGGATGACGAGAGCCTCGCCACCGGCATCGCCACCGCCCACCATGCCGCGGCCGGGCATGACGTGCACGTGCTCACCTGCACGCTCGGCGAGGAGGGCGAGGTCATCCCCCCGGCGCTCGCCCACCTCCACGGCGACGGCCCGGCACTCGCCGAGCACCGGCACGGCGAGCTGCAGGCGGCGGTGGCGGCCCTGGGCGCCACGTCGCACGTGCTCGGCGGGCCGGCCGGAGAGCCCGGTGGGTTCCGCGACTCGGGAATGGCCGGTTCGGTCGCCGCCGCAGACCCACGGGCCTGGTCCGGCATCCCCCTCCATCGGGCGGCTGCGGCGATTCGCGCCGTCGTCGAGCACCTCGACCCCGATGTCGTGCTCACCTACGACGCCTCCGGCGGGTACGGCCACCCCGACCACGTGCGCACGCACGACGCCACCCGCGCGGCGCTGGCCGCCATGGGTGCTGGGTCGCCGGCGCTCCTCGTCGCGGTCACGCCCCGGTCGTGGGCGGATGCCGACCGGGCCTGGCTCGCCGAGCACGTACCCGACGACGCCGGGTGGCGAGTACCGGGCGCCGACGAGCCACACCTGCCCTCGGTGGTCCCCGATGCCGAGGTGACCCGACGGGTGGTCGACTCCGGGGCGGCGACCCTGCAGCGCGACGCACTTCGCGCCCATGCCAGCCAGGTCGTCGTCGGAGACGGCTGGTTCGCGTTGTCCAGCTCGGTCGTGTCCCGCCTCGCCGGCCGGGAGGGGTATACCCGGCTCGACCCCGCCACCGGCCGATCCATCGACCCGGAGCCGACGTCGTGACGTCGGTGACGGAGGACCCACTCGACTCGGCTCGCTACCGGCAGGCGATGGGGCGTCTTCCGTCGGGTGTGTGTGTCCTCACCACGGTCGCCCGAGGCCACGACCACGCAATGACCGCCGACACGGTCACCTCGGTGTCCCTCGACCCGCTGCTGGTGCTCTGCTGCGTCGAGACCGAGAACCGGTTCCACGACGCGGTGGTCGAGTCCGGGGTGTGGGGGGTGAGCGTCCTCGCCGCCGACCAGCGACCGCTCTCCGAGTGGTTCGCCACCCGCGGCCGGCCGCTGCACGGCCAGCTCGACCGAGCCGCGTACCGTCGCGGACCGGCCACCGGCGCTGCGCTGCTCGACGGTGCGCTCATGCACCTCGAGTGCCGCACCAGAGACGTCCATCCGGCCGGTGACCACGTGGTGCTGGTCGCCGACGTCCTGGCCGTCGAGCTGCCCGACACCGTCGGGCCCGCCCTCGTCCACTTCCGCGGCAGCTACGGGAGCATCGCATGAGCCAGGAGTTCGTCGAGGAGCGGTCGAGCTGGGACGGCGAGGCCGCCGTGCCGTGGCACGAGCGCAAGTCGTTCATCGGGGGGCTGGCCGGGGTCGGGATGCTGCTCGTCGTCGTCGGGACCTACCTGGCTGCCGCCCAGTGGTCCGGCGAGCGCATCCCCCGGGGTACGACGGTCGCCGGCGTCGAGGTCGGTGGGCTGAGTGCCGGTGCGGCGCGCGAGCGGCTCGATGCTCGTCTGGCCGACCGGGTCGACGGTCCGCTCGTCCTCACCTCACCGGCCGGGAAGGTGACGACCACGGCCGCCGATCTCGGCGTCGATCTCGACGTCGAGGCGACGGTCGGGAGCCTCACCGGTTTCACCGTGTCGCCGGTCGGCCTGTGGCGGCAGCTGGTGGGTGCCGGCGCCGAGCCCGCCGTGCTCACCGTGCGCGAGGCCGAGTTCGCCACGGCCCTGGAGGCCGCGCGCCGCACGCTCGACACCGAGCCCGCGGAGGGGTCCATCTCGGTCGTGTCGGGTGCGGTCGAGTACGTCGAGCCGAAGGAGGGCTCACGAACCGACATTGCCGGGACCGCCGACGCGCTGCGCTGGTCGTGGCCCGGCCGCACCACCGTGGAGGTGGCTGTCGACCGCCGTACGCCGAAGGTGTCCGCCGCCGAGCTGAAACGGGTGCGTACCGAGTTCGCCGATGTCGCGGTCTCCGGGCCGGTGTCCGTCACCGCGAACGGCAAGACCTTCGGTCTCAGCCCGAAGCAGTTCGGCCCGGCGGTGGTGCTCGCCCCCGGCGACGACGGCTCGATCAGACCTCGGGCCGACAGCACGAAGCTCGCCGCCGTGGTCCGCGCCGCGGCCGCGACCGCGAAGGCATCGGTCGCTCCGAAGGACGCGACGGTCACCTTCTCCGGCCGTACGCCCACCGTCACACCGCACGTGCGCGGCGTCGGCCTGGAGGAGAAGTCGCTGCAGACCGAGGTGTGGCGCGCGATCGGCTCGACCACCCGCTCGGCGACCGTGGCGACCACCGCGACCGAACCGAAGTTCACCACGGCGGTCGCCCGGGCCACCCTGCCCAAGGAACGCATCTCGACGTTCACCACCTACTTCCCTGCAGGCCAGGCCAGGGTGCAGAACATCAAGCTCGCGGCTCGCCTCATCAACGGCACCTATGTCACGCCCGGCGGCCAGTTCAGCATGAACGCCGTCCTCGGCCAGCGCACACCCGAGAAGGGCTACGTGAAGGCGGGCATCATCCGCAACGGGCGGGCGGCCGAGAACTACGGCGGCGGTATCTCACAGGTCTCCACGACCATCTTCAACGCGGCCTTCTTCTCGGGCATGGAGCTCGACGCCTGGACGCCGCACTACTACTACATCTCGCGATACCCGGAGGGCCGTGAGGCCACCATCAGCTGGCCCGACCTGCACAACAAGTTCACCAA
>JBOFJB010000217.1:0-2011 GCA_051650465.1 Dermatophilaceae bacterium
AGCAGGTACGGCACCCCGCCGATGTGGTCCTCGTGACCGTGGGTGAGCACGATCGCCTGGATGTCGTCGAGGCGGTCGGCGATCGGCGCCATGTCAGGGAGGATGAGGTCGATACCGGGGTGGTGGTCGTCGGGGAACAACACGCCACAGTCGATGACGAGCAGTTGGCCGGCGTGCTCGACGACCGCCATGTTGCGGCCCACCTCGCCCAGGCCGCCGAGGGGGATGACCCGCAAGGCCCCCGTCGCGAGCGGCGCCGGGGGGCCCAACTCGGGGTGGTGCAGGCTCATCGCACGTGCGCGGCAGCGAGGGTGGCGAGCGCCGCGCGCAACTTCTCGAGGTGTTCCGGCGGACTCTCCACCAGCGGCAACCGCACCGCGGCCGAGGCGATGACTCCCAACTCGGCGAGGGCCGCCTTGGCCATGATCGCGCCCTGGGAGGTGTTCATCACCGCCTCGACCACCGGGATGAGCAGGGTGTGCAGCCGGCGCGCCTCGGTGAGGTCGCCGTCATCCACGGCCTGCACCATCGCGGCGTACTCGGCCCCGGCGACGTGGCCGACGACGCTCACGACGCCGGTGGCGCCGAGCGCGAGCAGCGGCAGGTTCAGCGCATCGTCTCCGGAGAACCACTGCAGGTCGGTCTCGGCCATCACCCGGCTACTCGCCCACAGGTCGCCCTTGGCGTCCTTGACCGCGCGGATGTTGGGGTGCTCGGCGAGCGCCACGAGAGCCTCGGTGGTGAACGGGATGCCGGTGCGGAGCGGGATGTCGTAGAGCATCACCGGCAGGTCGGTGGCGTCGGCTACGGCCCGGGTGTGGGCCACCAGCCCGGCCTGGGTGGGCTTGTTGTAGTACGGCGAGACGAGCAGCAGCGCGTCCGCACCAGCGTCGGCGGCGCGCCCGGCCATCTCGACGGCGTGCCGGGTGTCGTTGGAGCCGACCCCGGCCACCAGGCGCGCGCGGCCGGCGGCGCGCTTGGCGACCAGCCGCACCATCTCGATGCTCTCGTCGTCGGTGAGGGTGGGCGCCTCACCGGTAGTGCCGTTGACGACGATGCCGTCGTGGCCGGAGCCGAGCAGATGGTCGACGACCGACTCGACGCCGGCGCTGTCGACCTCACCGCCATCCGCCATCGGGGTCACCATCGCGGTGAGGACGCGGCCGAAGGGGGATGACGTCATCCCGCCAGCGTAGTGGCCGGATGACGTCGCGCCCGCCAGCGCAGTTAACCGACGACCCGTCGGTCCGTCTCCCACGACCGAGCGGCGTCCCGGAGGTGGTCGTCATCGGATGTCGACGTCGGCCGGTGGCACCTGCCGGCCGTACGCTGGGCCGGTGCGCCAGTATCTCGACCTCCTCGACCACGTGCTGACGACCGGGGTGGCGAAGTCGGACCGCACCGGCACCGGCACGCGCAGCGTCTTCGGGTACCAGATGCGGTTCGACCTCGCCGGCGGGTTCCCGGTGCTGACGACCAAGCGGCTGCACCTGCGCTCGATCATCGGCGAACTGCTGTGGTTCCTGCGCGGCGACACCAATGTGCGGTGGCTGCAGGAGCGCGGCATCTCGATCTGGGACGAATGGGCCGACGCCAACGGCGACCTCGGCCCGGTCTACGGGCACCAGTGGCGCTCCTGGCCCACCCCGGACGGGCGGCACGTCGACCAGATCGCCCGGGTGGTGGAGGCGATCCGCACGAACCCCGACTCGCGCCGGCACGTGGTGTCGGCGTGGAATGTCGCCGACGTCGACGACATGGCGCTGCCCCCGTGCCACGCGCTGTTCCAGTTCTACGTGCGGCCATCGGATGACGGTGGCCCGGCATTCCTGGACTGCCAGTTGTACCAACGCAGCGCCGACGTCTTCCTCGGTGTGCCGTTCAACATCGCCTCGTACGCGCTGCTGACGATGCTGGTCGCCCAGCAGTGCGGCCTACGGCCGGGCCATTTCGTGCACACCCTCGGCGACGCGCACCTGTACTCGACCCATGTCGAGCAGGCCCAGGTGCA
>JBOFJB010000218.1:0-3347 GCA_051650465.1 Dermatophilaceae bacterium
TGATCAGCGAGCTGTCGACCTTGTACGCGGCCGCCGGGGTCGGCATCCCGTTGACCGAGGAGCTCGCAGCCGACATCTTCATGGGGCGCTTCTCGCCCAAGTTCCGCGCGGCGGCCAGGCTCGCGGCGGAGCGGTTGCAGGGCTCTCTCTACGAGCGCTACTACGGCCTCGACTACGCCGAGGTCGTCGCCCTCGCCGAGACATGGACCCGACCGCCGAAGCGCCGATGGTTCCGACGTCCGCCGGTCGCGGACGACCTCGTGTCGTTCGACGAGCTCTGCAGCCGCTCCGCGCCCCCGGGGGACTGCTGGTCGGTGGCGCGCAACGGGATGATCATCGAGCGACAGCAGTTGTTGACGACCCACAACCTCGCTGCGCTGGTCTACGTCGGCGGCGTACGTCCGACATCGGGGTGGGACGCGCTCGCGCTCTCCGCCGCAGGACGGTGTGCACGGCTGGTCGACCTCGCGCAGACCCAGGATCGGCCGCTCGCCACGGTGAAGGACGCCGCCTATGCGTGGCGACATGCCATGTTCTTCGGATCCATGCTCACGGTTCCCGAGCAGGCCGACATCGTTGCAGCCATGCGGAGGATGCCGTCGGCGGAACGGTGGCCGATGACCGAGATCATCGATGAACTGAGCCGGTGCATCGGGCACGAGGACCGCGACCTCGCACGGCCTTTCGTCGGCTGGACCGCCACCGTGCACTGGGTCCTCGATCGTCGGAAGGATCGTCGAGCAGACAGGCGCCCGGTGGCCGGCGACACGGCGACATGACGGCCGGTCCTCGACGGGTGGCCGTGAGGTCCGAGTCCAGGATGTCGAGCCTCGGACCTGTTGGGCGAGCCGGCCCTCCGCCAGCTCGAGCCCGACCCCACCCGCCGCTACCAACCCCAAAACAGCAAGAAACCCGAACCCTGAGGGTTCGGGCCTTGCCGATGTCCTGAGACATCACCACGGTGCGCAAGGGGGGATTTGAACCCCCACGCCCTTTCGGACACTGGCACCTGAAGCCAGCGCGTCTGCCGTTCCGCCACTTGCGCGTGGTCGCTCTCACGAGCCCCCACAGTGTGCCCGATCCACCTGGCCCCGCACAAAGCGGCGGGGTCGCGTCATCCCCGTGCTCGCATGACCGTGGCGGTGGACTCGTCGACCGATGCCCCTGGACGCCAGCAGGTGCGGATGACGATGGCCACCTCCCCTCACGACGAGCCGGGTCGCACGGAGACGACCGAGTCGAACCGCGCGAAGTCCCGGTCGAAGCTCGCGACGGCATGGCCGTGCTCGACCGCCAGGGCGCCGATGACGGCATCCGGCACGAGGTCTCCGCGCGCATCGGCCTCATCACACAGGCGGCGAAGCAGCAGGTGGTGCCGCGGGCCGGGCTCAGCCCGGAGGTGGCCTGGTTGACCCCGGGTCGCGTCGATGAACTCGAAGGCTTCCGGCACGCTCGATGGTGGGTCGAAGACCCTGGGGTGGGTGACGATTCGGAGAAACGAGGCCCACACCGTGGCGGGCACGGCGAAACCCTGCGGAGAGGCGACCACCGAGTCGAACCACGGCCGAGCCAGGTCGTGCGACGGATGGTCCTGCCGGAACGAGGCCACCAGGACGTTGACGTCGAGAAGAACCGACCTCATCGGAGCCGGTCGACCTCCACGCCGTCGTCCAGGAGCTCCTGGATGGAACGGTTGGAGGACAGGTCGACGCCCGGTCGCACACCTCGCCCACCGCGGAACACCGGTATCGCAGGGGGGTCGGCGACCTCTGGAGCGCGGGCGAGGTACCGCCGCAGCGCATCCTCGACCACGGTGCCGAGACTCGTGCCCTCGCGGCGAGCCCGTCGCTTCGCGGCACTCAGGACCTCGTCGTCGATCGCCAACGTGGTGCGCATGTCATCACCGTACTGCATCATACGCATCAGCCAGGTCCGACGTACTGCTCAGCACCTCGGACGGGCATGTCGAGCCGTCCGGCCTCAGGTGCGTGGAGACGGACCGGCGCGGCGCCATCCGACGACCGGGTCCCACGCGCCGGAGGCGACGTGGCCGACCGCCTCACCGAGGTTGCCGACCTCCTCGACCGATCCTCGTCGGCAGCGCGACGTTCCGGGCATCGTCGATGAGCTGGTCAGCCTGTCGGCGCTCGCCCTGCGCGCCGTCGAGGCTGCCTCGCCGGCGGTTCCTCATCGAACGCGGAACAGCTCGCGGTAGTGCGTGCGGTATGCCCAGGCGAGGGCACCGGTGAGCCCGGCGACCAGCGTTGCCTGCGCCAGCCCGCGCGGGGTGGCGTCGAGCGTCAGGTGGAAGACGACGACGTTGAGCACGGTGGCCCCGAGCAGGGTCAGCGCAAACGGCACGAACCGGCCGGCCAGGAGCAACGCCCCGGCAACCGCCTCGTTGACCGCGAGAACGGTGAACAGGTAGCCGGTGTCGTGGAAGGCCGTCATGAGCGCCTGGCCGCCGCCGTAGTCGAGGCTCTCGAACGGCACGAACACCTTCGCCCCGCCGGACCCGAGCATCACCAGCCCGAGCACCATCCGAGCGACCACCACCCCGCGCCCGTCCCACCACCGACTCGACACCGTTCCCCGGGCGGCGAGGAGGGGGCGCAGCCGTGGCCAGGAGGCGCGCACGAGGGCGAGATGCGCGGCGACCAACACCACCACCTGGGCCACGCGGATCGGCGCCGGGTCGAGGACGAGGTGGAACGCGACGATGTTCACGTGGATCGGTGCGAACAGCACCACGGCGAAGGCGACATGGCGCCCGACCAGCAACAGCACACCGATCACGAGCTCTAGCCCGTAGAGCAGCGGCGTCACGTAGCTGTCGGCCATCGCCGTGGTCAACGCACGGCCGGATGCCGTGCCGGGCTGCACGGCATCCGGCACCGCCACTCGCAGGACCACCGCAGCGACGAGCACGAGCCCGAGCAGCAGCCGTGAGGCGATGACGACCCTGGTGTCGAGCGACGAGCGAGTGACGTCAGTTACTGTCATACCAGCACGGTAAGTGACGACAGTAACTGACGTCAAGAATCGTGCTGGCGCTCCGGGCGCCGTTCGCCGGGACGCCCGTCACGACTCGGTCGCGCCCACGGGCCTCCGGCTCTCAGCGCCCCCGGAGTGACCCGGCAGGTAGTCGGACCTACGGGAGGCCATGGCGGGGCAGGAGCTAGCCGAGCGTCCGACCGTCACCCAGCAGGTGGTTGTGGCAGTTCCGGTTGGCGACCACGCAGTTCGTCACCCAGGTGTTCATGATGTTCTCGTCCCACCCGTTCCACCAGTCCGCATGGGCAGAGTAGCCGCCGCCCGTGGTGTAGTCGTACATGTCGGAAGCAAGG
>JBOFJB010000219.1:0-14456 GCA_051650465.1 Dermatophilaceae bacterium
CGATGAGCAGCCGGCTCGAGGTAAGCACCAGGACGGTGATGTGCCGACGTACGACATCGCGGTCGAAGGTGGTCTCGAGATGCACGAGGTGGTTCTCGATCTGCTCACCTCCCAACGCTGCCGAGAGGATGTCGGCCACCAGGGCCGGGTAGTAACCGGCGCGCTCTATGGCGGCGGTGAGCTGGTCAGGGAGCACACTCCCCGATGGGCTGGTCATAGCGCCCATTGTGCCCGGGTGGGGATCACGGGCGTTGACCTGTACCGCCTCAGGTCAACGCACGCCGGCCCGGGTCGGCACGTCGTGGAGCCGGGGCCAGCACGACGTCGGCGCCGAGGACGTCAACCCCACCGGCGTGGGCGTTCACCGGGCTGAGCACCAGCGACGCTACCTCCGGGAGGTCGTCGGCAAGCACCGAGACCCGGGCCACCAGGTCCGCCAACGCCGCGCGGTGCACCGGTGCCGCGCCGCGCCAGCCGTGGAGCACCGGCGCCGCCTTGACCGAGGAGATCAGTTCAGACACTGTCACGTCGGTGAGCGGCGGGATGCGGTACGCCACATCACCGAGCAACTCGGTCGGTAGGCCCGCCACCGAGAACGCGATGACCGGGCCGAACAGCGGGTCCTCGTCGGAGCCGATGACACAGGAGACGCCAGGCGTCGCCATCCGCTGCACGATGAACCGGCCGGGCTCGAGAAAAGACCGGCGCCGTTCGAGGGACGCCCATGCCGACCGGAGCGCGACCTCGTCGGCGAGGTCGACCCGGACGCCGCTGGTGCTGCCTCGGTGCCGCGGCAGCGGCGTCGCCGCTTTGAGCACGACGGGGTAACCCACGTGCTCGGCGGCCGTTACTGCCTCGTGCACCGAGCGCACCTCAGCGGTAGGCCAGACGTCAATGCCGTACGCCCCGAGCAAGGCAGCGGCCTCGTCGCGGGCGAGCCGGCGGCCCTGTGGGTCGCTGGACAGCACGGTGTGGACCACGTCCTCGGCCACCCGACGGTTCACCCCGGCTGGGGCTACCGGCACCCCATGGTCGCGAGCCCGCCACTGGCTGTACCGGGTTACCGCCGCGATCGCCCGAACGGCGTCCTCCGGCATGGCGTACACCGGGATCGCCCGGCCACGGGCGTCGGCACTGGAGACCGCCTGCTGCCGGTCGTCGACCCCACGCATCCCGACGAACACTGCGGCGCACGGCTTGGTCGACGCCGACGCGGCGTCACGCAGCGCGGCGGCCACCGTTTCGTCGTCGGTGACCAGCGGAGGGATGAAGCACGACAGCACCGAGTCGACGCGATCGTCGGCGAAGGCTTGGTGTAGCGCGATGCGGAAATCCGCCGCAGTCGCGTCGGCGCGCAAGGTGACCGGGCCGTGGTTGACGGCAAGCCCGGCACCTTCGCAGGCGTCGGCGGTGAGCGCGCCGAGCGCGGCCGAGTTGCCGACCACGGCCACGCCGTCGCCGGCCGGCAGCGGCTGGGAGACGGCGACCTGCGCGATGTCGAAGAGTTGGTGCACGTTCTGCGCCCGGATGACGCCGGCCTGCCGCAGCATCGCGTCGAACACCTCTGGGCGGGCCTGGGTCTCGCGTACCCGATGGCCCGGTGGGACACCGAACCGCGACATGCCGGACTTGACCACGATCACCGGCTTGGTGAGCGCCAGGTTGCGCGCGACCCGGGAGAACTTGCGCGGGTTGCCCATCGACTCGAGATACAGGCCGACAGCGTCGGTGGAGTCGTCATCGATCCAGTACTGCATGAAGTCGTTGCCGGAGACGTCGACCCGGTTGCCGGCCGACCCTGCCGTGGAGACACCAAGGCCCAATCGCGCCGCAGAGGCCAGCACGGCGACGCCGAGCGCTCCGGACTGGGTGAACAGCCCGAGGCGGCCGTGCGGCGGGAGGATCGGCGCGAGCGAGGCGTTGAGCCGCACCGCGGGGTCGTTGTTGAGGATGCCGAACGAGGCCGGTCCCACGACGCGCATGCCGGCCCCGCGGGCACGACGAAGCAATTCGGACTGGAGCAGGGCCCCGGCCGGTCCGTCCTCGGCGAAACCGGCCGACACCACGAGCAAGGCCTTGACCCCGGCATCGGCGCACTCATCGACCACCCCGAGCACGGCGTCGGCTGGTACGGCGATCACCGCGAGGTCGACCGGCCCTGGCACCTCGGCCACCGACGCATAGGCCCGGCGACGGTGCAGCGTGCGGACGTGCGGGTTGACCGGGTGGACCCGGCCGACGAACCCGGCGTCGAGAACCCGTTGCAGCACCTGGCCGCCGATGGAGTCGGGCCGGCGACTGGCGCCGACCACAGCGACCGCCCGTGGGTGCAGCAGAGCCCGCATACTTACGGACTCGGCCCGGTGCTCACGGCTGGACGCAACAGCCTTGGACCGGTCGGTGGGCTCGATGTCGAACGACACTTCGACGACGCCGTCCTCCACGCGGCGGGTGACGTCATAGCCGGCCTCGGCGAACACCGCGAGCATCCGCCGGTTCTGCGGGAGCACCTCGGCGGTGAAGCGCTGGATGCCGGAGTCCTGGGCGATGGCTGCGAGGTGCTCCAATAGGACCGAGCCGACGCCCCTGCCCTGAAAGTGGTCGCTGATGTTGAACGCCACCTCAGCGCTGCGCGGGTCGACCCGGTCGTACCGCCCGATACCGATGATGCCGTCGCGCGTCGTCGCCACCAGCGCTACCCGGTCGACGTAGTCGACGTGGGTGAAGCGGTGCACCTCCCGGTCGGTCAGCACGCGCAGCGGAGCGAAGAACCGGAGATAAATGGACTCCTCGGACTGTGCCGCGTGGAATCGGCGCAACGCATCGGCGTCGTCGGGCCGGATCGGTCGGAGGTGGGTGACCGTGCCGTCGCGCAGCACGACATCGGCCTCCCACGCCCGGCGGTAGCCGGGTGGGAGCGGCTGCTCCTCCATGCCGCCATCGTGCCACCGACGGTGCACACCGCAGACTGTCTCGGATGGAGTTGCGTGAGGCGGTGCTCGGCCGCCGGATGGTGCGCCGGTTCGACCCGGCGGTCCCGGTCTCGGTGGATGTCGTACGCGACCTCGTCGCGCTCGCCGTCCGCGCTCCGAGCGCCGGCTTCACCCAGGGCTGGGACTTTGTCGTCCTGCTCGACAGCGGCGACCGGGCCCGGTTCTGGGAGACCGCGTCGGACCCGGGGCCGAGCGACGCATGGCGGCGCGGAGTATCTGCCGCACCGGCGCTCGTGCTCTGCCTCTCCGACCCCGAGCGCTACCTCGACCGCTACCGCGAGCCCGACAAGGGCTGGGCCGACCGGTCTGTCGAACGCTGGCCCGTTCCGTACTGGGACACCGACGTCGCAATGGCCGCGATGGTGCTGCTCCTCGGCGCGCAGGACCGCGGGCTCGGTGCGTTGTTCTTCGGCGTGCCCGCGGATCGGCACGGCCCGGTGAGGGAGGCGTTCGGCATCCCAACTGACCGCCGCATCGTCGGTGTCGTGGCGCTGGGCGCGGAGTCCCGGCGGGTGTCCGGGTCGGTGGGAACCCGGCCTCGGCGTCCGCTCGGCGAGGTGATGCACCTAGGCCGGTTCGGAGTGTCGGGTGCAGCACCGCCAGCGGGAGACGAGAAGATGGTGTCAGGCCGGGGCCGCATCTCCGGCACCGACACCCAGGCGAAGGCACCATGACTCCCCGCACCCCCTCGTCATCCGACGAGATCGCCGAGCGCGTCGTCGACATTGACGTCGAGGACGAGATGCGCAGCGCGTTCCTCGAGTACAGCTACAGCGTCATCTACTCCCGCGCCCTGCCCGATGCCCGCGACGGTCTGAAACCGGTGCAGCGCCGCATCCTCTACGGCATGAGCGAGCTCGGGCTGCGCCCCGACCGGCCGCACGTGAAGTGCAGCCGGGTCGTCGGCGAGGTCATGGGTAAGTTCCACCCGCACGGCGACGGCGCCATCTACGACGCGCTGGTTCGGATGGCGCAGCCGTTCACGATGCGGCTACCGCTGGTCGACGGGCACGGCAACTTCGGCTCCCTCGACGACGGCCCGGCGGCCTCGCGGTACACCGAGGCGCGGATGGCGGCCGCCGCGTTGCTGATGGTGGCCGGGCTCGACGAGGACACCGTCGACTTCGTGCCCAACTACGACGACTCGCTCACTCAGCCCGGGGTCATACCGGCGGCGTACCCGAACCTCCTCGTCAACGGCGCGAGTGGGATCGCGGTCGGGATGGCCACGAACATGGCGCCGCACAACCTCGTCGAGGTGGTCGGCGCGGCACGGCACCTCATCGCGCACCCGCACTGCTCGCTCGACGACCTCATGCGGTTTGTCCCCGGCCCCGACCTGCCGGGCGGCGGCCGGATCGTCGGCCTCGACGGCATCCGCGACGCCTACCTCAGTGGGCGCGGAACGTTCCGCACCCGCGCCACCGCGAAGGTCGAGAAGGTCACCCCCCGGCGCTCCGGCATCGTGGTCACCGAGCTGCCCTACCTGGTCGGGCCGGAGAAGGTCATCGAACGGGTCAAGACGCTCGTGCAGAGCAAGAAGCTGCAAGGCGTCAGCGACGTCAAGGACCTGACCGACCGTAAGAACGGGCTGCGGCTGGTCATCGAGGTAAAGAACGGGTTCAACCCCGATGCCGTGCTCGAGCAGCTCTACAAGCTCACGCCGATGGAGGACTCGTTCGGCATCAACAACGTGGCGCTCGTGGACGGCCAGCCGCGCACGCTGGGGCTGAAAGACCTCCTGCGCACCTATGTCGACTTCCGGATCGACGTCGTGCGCCGGCGCACCCGGTATCGCCTCGTGAAGCGCCAGACGAGGTTGCACCTCGTGGAGGGCCTGCTCATCGCGATCCTCGATATCGACGAGGTCATCCAACTGGTCCGGGCCTCGGATGACGCCGCAGCCGCGAAAGAGAGGCTGCGCTCGGTCTTCGACCTGTCCGACGCCCAGGCCGAGTACATCCTCGAATTGCAACTACGCCGCCTGACGAGGTTCTCGCGGATTGAGCTCGAGAACGAGCGCGACGAGTTGAGCCGCCAGATCTCCGACCTCGAGGCGATCCTCGGTGACGAGGCGCTGCTGCATCGCACAGTGTCCGGCGAGTTGGCCGACGTCGCCACGGCACACGGCACCCCCCGGCGCACCGTGCTGCTCGAGTCCGCCGGCATGCCGGCGTCGGCGGCGGCGCCGCTCGAGATCACTGACGACCCGTGTTGGGTGCTGTTGTCATCCACGGGGCTGTTGGCGCGCACCTCTTCCGCCGACCCGGTACCGTCCGACGGGCCACGGGCGACACATGACGCCGTCGTCGGCGCCGTACGCACTACGGCCAGAGGCGAGTTCGGGTTGGTCACCTCACTCGGCCGGATGGTGCGGATGTCGGCAGTCGACCTTCCTGCACTGCCTCCCCTCGGCGGGGCGCCGGCACTCTCGGGCGGGGCGCCGCTCGCGGTTTTGGTTGACCTCGCGCGGGGCGAGGAGCCGCTGACTATCGCACCGCTGGCTGACGGCGGGCCGGGCCTCGCGCTCGGCACGGCACACGGGGTCGTCAAGCGGGTGCTGCCCGACCACCCCGGCCGCCCGAGTTGGGAACTGCTGTCCTTGCGAGACGGCGATGTCGTCGTCGGCGCCGCGCCCCTACACGACGCCGATGAGGACCTCGTCTTCGTCACCAGCGACGCCCAACTGCTTCGGTTCCCAGCAGCGTCGGTGCGGCCACAAGGGCGTGCGGCCGGCGGCATGGCCGGCATCCGGCTGGCGCCCCGCGCACGGGTCATCTTCTTCGGTGCGGTCGACCCCGACGCCGACAACGTGGTCGTGACCTCTGCCGGGTCCACCGACGCTCTGCCCGGCACCCAGGCGGGGTCGCTCAAGGTCGCGCGCTATCACGAGTTTCCGGCGAAAGGCCGGGCCACCGGCGGGGTCCGTGCCCACCGCTTCCTTCGGAGCGAGGACACGCTCGTGCTGGCCTGGGTGGGCGCCACGCCAACTCGTGCCGCCGGCGCCGGTGGGGTCGCGCTCGATCTGCCTGAGCCACTCGGCAGACGCGACGGTTCGGGGATACCGTTCCCGGCCGTGGTCGCCGGTGTGGGCTCGCCGGTCTCGGCGATCGCGGTCAGAACAACCTGAGCAGCATCGCGTTACATAATCGTTACGCCACCGCGATGACCGGGTCATTGCGCAGTTGTGAAAACGCTTTTACGGTGACCGTGGTTCCCTCAACGCCGAGGCGCTCATCCCGCTCCGGCATGACCCATGAATGGAGGCGGGCAATGGCCCTCAACTCGAAGCGCCGCACGGCGGCTGCTGTCGCTGGCATCGCTGCGATGTCGCTCCTGGCCACCGCGTGCGGCAGTTCGGACAGCAGTTCCGACGATGCCGGCGCGGAGGACACCACCGACTACACCAAGTGGTGTGACCTCAAGTCCGAACTGCAGGGCAAGGAGGTGAGCATCTACACCTCGATCGTCACGCCCCAGGACGTCAGCCAGAAGGAGTCGTACAAGTCCTTCGAGGAGTGCACCGGCGTCACCGTCAACTACGAGGGCGACAAGGACTTCGAGAAGAACCTCCCGCAGCGCGCGCAGAGCGGCAACCTTCCCGACGTGGCCTTCATCCCGCAGCCCGGCTTGCTCCAGACGATGGTGGACACCGGGAAGGCCATCCCGGCGAGCAAGTCGGTCAGCGACTCGGTCGACAAGTACTTCGGCGAGGACTGGCGCGGCTACGGCACCGTCGACGACGAGTTGTACGCGGCCCCGCTCGGCGCGAACGTGAAGTCGTACGTCTGGTACTCGCCGAAGGCGTTCAAAGCCAAGGGCTACCAGATCCCCACCACCTGGGAGGAGTTGTCCGCTCTCACCGCGAAGATCGCGGCCGACGACCCGGCGGCAAAGCCGTGGTGTGCGGGTATCGGCTCCGGGGTGGCCACCGGCTGGCCGACCACCGACTGGATGGAGGACGTGCTGCTCCGGACCGCGGGTCCGGAGACCTACGACAAGTGGGTGGCACACGAGATCCCGTTCAACGACCCGAAGGTGCTCGAGGCAATCGGCGAGGTCGGCAAGATCCTCAAGGACCCGAAGTACACCAACGGTGGCCTCGGCGCCCCGTCGACGATCGCGACGACCACCTTCCAGGATGGCGGTCAGCCGATCCTCAAGAACAAGTGCTACATGCACCGGCAGGCTGACTTCTACGCCAGCAACTGGCCGCAGGGCACCAAGGTCGCCGAAGACGGCGACGTCTGGTCCTTCTACCTCCCGAGCGTGACTGCCGACACCAAGCCGGTGCTCGGCGGCGGTGAGTTCGTCGCCACCTTCCGTGACGCCCCCGAGGTGAAGGCGTTCGCGACATTCCTCGCCTCGCCCGAGTGGGCCAACGCCAAGGCCAAGTCCACGCCCGAGGGTGGATGGGTCAGCGCGAACAAGGAACTCGACCCGGCCAACCTCGTCTCGCCGGTCGACAAGCAGTCCGCGGAACTCCTTCAGGACCCGAACACGGTCTTCCGTTTCGACGGCTCGGACCTCATGCCGAGCGCGGTCGGCGCCGGCACGTTCTGGTCGGAGATGACGAACTGGATCAAGGGTCAGGACGACAAGACCACCCTCGACAACATCGAGAAGTCCTGGCCGGCTAACTGAGTCAGGTCCGCCTGGCTGACTAGCAACAACCGTCGGTGGGCGGGGGCCCCACGCCTCCGCCCACCGACGAACTTCTGTACGAGAGGTGTGTATGTTCGTCACTTCGGTAACGACGGCGGTGGCGAGCGGCCCCGTGAGCAAGATCGGCACGATGCTGCTCGGCCTCGCGGTTTTCGCGGCGATCTTCTTCGGCATCCTGCTCATCGCCTCGCTGTTCACGGGCCGGGTCGGTGAGAAAGTCCAGGCCGTCGCGTTCGTCGGCCCGACGGTGCTCTTCATCGCGGTCGCTTTGATTTACCCCGCGATCCTCACCGTGCGCCGAGCCTTCTACTCCGGAAAATTCTTTGACCTCAACTTCGGCACGCCCCGCACCCGCGGCAAGTACGTCGGATTCGACAACTTCGAGCGCCTGTGGACCACACCAGGACTCCCCGATGTCTTCCGTAACACCCTGTTCTGGGTGGTGCTCGTGCCGCTTGTCGCCACCGGGCTGGGCCTGCTTTACGCGATCCTCATCGACCGCGCCCGCGGTGAGGCTGCCGCCAAGGCGTTGATCTTCCTGCCGATGGCAATCTCCATGGTCGGCGCCACGCTCATCTGGAAGTTCGTCTACTTCTACAACGGCGATCCAGGGTCCGAGCAGGTCGGCCTGCTCAATGCGCTCGTCACCAAGGCCGGTTTTGAGCCGATCGACTTCGTCGGCAACGCTCCAGGAAACACCTTCGCATTGATCGCGATCATGATTTGGATCCAGGCCGGGTTCGCGATGACGATCCTCTCCGCCGCAATCAAGGCCATCCCAGATGACATCATCGAGGCGGCCAGCCTCGACGGGGTCAAAGGGTTCAAGATGTTCCGGTTCATCACCTTGCCGAGCATCCGGTCCTCGGTCATCGTCGTTCTCACGACGATCGCCATCGCCACGCTCAAGGCCTTCGACATCGTCCAGGCCTCCAGCGGTGGAAAACTCGGTGATTCAATCCTCGCCAACGAGTTCTATAACCGCTCCTTCGTTACCCAGGAGCCGGGACTTGGTGCGGCGATCGCGATCGTCATCTTCGTCCTCGTGATGCCGATCATCGTCTTCAACGTGGTTCAGATGCGGAAGGACGCCTAATGGATGTGGCAACTCCTCCACCAGTAGCACCCAACGTTGTCCCTGGGCCTGGAACAAGCGCACAGTCCAAGAAGACGGGGCGGTCGGCGGCCGGTAAGGCTGCGCGTGCGGTGACCTCCCCATGGGCGTCGCTGGTCGCGATCGTGATGGCGCTGGCCTGGACCACCCCGACGGTCGGCCTGTTCGTCACATCGTTCCGCGAACAGCAGGACATCCAGGAGAGCGGGTGGTGGACCGCGCTGAGCACCGGCTTCACCCTCAACAACTACCGTCAGGTGCTCGAAGGAGCCGAAGGACAACCACCGCTCACCGACTTCATCGTCAACTCTTTCGTGATCGCGATCCCCTCGGTGTTCCTGCCGTTACTGCTGGCCTCGCTGGCGGCGTATGCCTTCGCCTGGATCGACTTTCCATTCCGCAACGCCCTGTTCGTCGCGGTCTTCGCACTGCAGATCGTCCCGCTCCAGATCGCCCTCCTCCCCTTGGTCACCGCGTACCAGAACATCGGTATCGGCGGCACCTACTGGGCGCTGTGGCTATCGCACACCGCATTCGCGCTTCCGCTGGCAGTCTTCCTCCTGCACAACTTCATGAAGGACATCCCGAGTTCGCTCCTCGAAGCAGCGCGGGTCGACGGCGCGGGCCACGTACGGATCTTCTTCCAAGTACTTCTCCCCCTCATCACCCCGGCCATCGCGGCGTTCGGCATCTTCCAGTTCCTCTGGGTGTGGAACGACCTCCTGGTCGCTATCACCATGCTCGGCGGAGATGCGTCCGAGGGCAGCAATGCGCCGCTGACCATGGTGCTCAACAACATCAGTGGCACTCTCGGCAACCGCTGGTATCTACTCTCCGCGGCAGCGTTCATCTCGATCGCCTTCCCCGTCGTCGTGTTCCTCAGCCTTCAGAAGTACTTCGTGCGCGGCCTGCTGGCCGGCGGCACCAAGGGCTGAGGCAAACACTGACGTCCGGAAGGGAGACGTCATCAGCACCATTACCGATGTGGCCAGAGTTGCCGGTGTGTCGGTCGCCACGGTTTCGCGCGCCCTACGGGGCTTGGACCGGGTCTCGCCGGTGACTCGAGAGCGGGTCCTTCGCGTCGCCCACGAGTTGCACTACGTGGCATCCCCGACGGCCACCTCGCTGGCCTCTGGTCGTACCCGCGTGGTCGCTGTCGTGGCGCCCTTCCTCACCCGGTGGTACTTCGCCACCTTGTTGAGTGCGATCGAGAAGACCCTGCGCCAGCACGGGCACCACGTCATCCTGTTCGACCTCGAGGACGACAGTTATCAACAGCGCCTGCACCTCTCGCAGAGCATGCTCTGGAAACGTGTCGACGGCATCGTCTCGCTCAACGTCCCGATGACCACGGACGAGATCGCGCTTCTGGACCGCCTCGAGTTGCCGCTTGTCACTATCGGCGCTCCGGTACGAGGTCGGGCGTGCGTCCGCATCGACGACGCGGCCGCCGTCCGTACTGCGGTACGCCACCTGCTGGACCTCGGGCACCGCAAGATCGGCTATATCGGCCTGGTGCCGGCCAACGCCGCGCACGCGCATACCCCGTCGGTACGGCTGGACGCGTTCCGCGCTGCCCTTGCCGATGTCGGGCTCAGTGTGCGGGACGACTGGGTACTCGGCTCGGACTGGACCGCCGACTCCGCGGCCCGCGATGGCGCCGCACTACTGGCGGAGGAGGACCGTCCGACGGCGATCGTGGCCGGCTCCGACGAAATGGCCATCGGGGTCCGGGAGAGCGCCCGGGAACTTGGCATCGACGTGCCGCGTGGTCTATCGGTGGTCGGCATCGACGACTACGTCCTCTCACCGGTGCTCGGCATCACCACGGTGCGCCAGGATGTGGCCGGCCAGGGGCGTACCGCCGCGGAGATCCTGCTCCGCATGATCGTCGACGGCGAGGAGCACCACGAGGAGGTGGTGCTGACGACCGAACTCGTCGTGCGCCGGTCCACCGGGCCGGCGCCGCTGCCCGCGACCCCGCTCGGGTGAACCATCAGCCACCTCGGGCTACTTCGCCGCCAGGCGAGGTAGCCCGCGATCGTCAGCACAAAGACGAACACGACGAGTGCCGACCGGCGGCTTGCGAACCTCAGGCGTCAATACGCTCGCGATCCAGGTTCTGCGCCGATCCGACAATGAACTCTTTACGTGGGCCGACGTCCCCACCCATGAGGAGTTCGAACACTGTGGTGGCCGAACCCAGGTCGGAAAGAGTGACCTTGCGCAATGTGCGGTGTCGTGGGTCCATCGTCGTCTCGGCGAGTTGGTCGGCATCCATCTCACCGAGCCCCTTGTACCGCTGGATCGGCTTGACTTTCCGCCCTCGCTTGGCGAGTGACGCCATGGTGCGCCGCATCTCGGCCTCGGAGTAGGTGTAGACGATCTCGTTGGCCTTCGAGCCGGCGTTCACGACCTCGATGCGATGCAAGGGAGGTACCGCGGCATAGACACGGCCGGCTTCGACAAGTGGACGCATGTACCGGAAGAACAAGGTGAGCAGCAGGGTACGGATGTGCGCTCCGTCCACATCGGCGTCGGTCATGACGATGACCTTGCCGTACCGCACCGACTCCAGGTCGAAAGTGCGGCCGGAACCGGCGCCGATCACCTGAATGATCGCGGCGCATTCCGCGTTGCCGAGCATGTCGGTGACCGACGCCTTTTGCACGTTGAGGATCTTGCCGCGGATCGGCAGCAGCGCCTGGTGGTCGCTGCTGCGCGCGAGTTTGGCAGTACCGAGGGCGCTGTCCCCCTCGACGATGAACAGCTCGGTGCGCTCGACGTCGGTGCTGCGACAGTCGGCGAGCTTCGCAGGCAGGGATGACGACTCCAGTGCGGTCTTCCGTCGCTGGGTCTCCTTGTGCTGCCGGGCGCTGATGCGCGACTTCATCTCGGCGGTGACCTTCTCGAGCAGCAGTGCAGCCTGCTGCTTCTCCCCCCGCTTCATCGAGGTGAGCCGCGCCGTGAGTTCTCTATCCACTACCCGCGCAACGATCGCGCGTACCGCGGCAGTACCGAGAACCTCCTTGGTCTGGCCCTCGAACTGCGGCTCCGCGAGGCGCACCGTAACCACCGCGGCGAGACCGGCGAGCACGTCATCCTTCTCCACCTTCTCGACACCGATCTTTAGCCTGCGGGCATTGGCGCCAAGTTGGGTGCGGAGAACTTTCAGCAGGGCCTGGTCGAAACCGGTGAGATGGGTGCCACCCTTCGGTGTGTCGATGATGTTGACGAAACTCCGCACGGTCGTGTCGTAACCGGTGCCCCACCGGAGAGCCACATCAACCGTGCATTCGCGTTCGACATCGGTCGGGGTCATGTGGCCCTTGCCGTCCAGCACCGGAACCGTCTCGGTAAACGTTCCGCTTCCCTCCAGCCGCCAGACATCGGTGAGCGGCGGATCAGGTGCGAGGAACTCGACGAACTCAGTGATCCCACCGTCGTGGACAAACTCCTCCGAGGTTGGCTGCTCCCTTCGCTCGTCTCGGATGACGATGCGCAGGCCCGGGACAAGAAAGGAGGTCTGCCTCACGCGTGCGGCCAGCCCCTCGACATCGACCGACGCATCGCGCAGGAAGATCTGGGAGTCGGCCCAGTATCGAACCCGGGTCCCGGTGATGCCCCGCTTCGCCCGGCCGACCACCCCAAGTTCGCTGTTATCAGTGAAAGGAGTGAACTCATGATCGGGGGCTTTTGTTGCCACCCCGCCCGCCGTGTCGGAGAACCGGCCCGGCTCGCCACGTCGGAAACTCATTGCGTACGTGCGGCCATCACGGTCGACTTCGACGTCGAGCCGGGCCGAGAGCGCGTTGACGACCGAGGCCCCCACTCCGTGAAGACCGCCGGATGCCGCGTAGGAGCCGCCGCCGAACTTCCCGCCGGCATGCAGCCGGGTGTAGACCAGTTCGACGCCGGTAAGTCCGGTGCGGGGCTCGATGTCTACGGGGACACCGCGGCCGTTGTCACGCACTTCGATTGAGCCGTCTCGGTGGAGCACCACCTCCACCATGTCGCAGTGACCACCAAGGGCCTCGTCGACGGCGTTGTCGATGAGCTCCCACAGGCAGTGCATGAGGCCGCGGGAGTCGGTGGAGCCGATGTACATGCCGGGACGCTTCCGCACCGCCTCGAGCCCTTCGAGGACCTGCAGATGGTGAGCGGTGTACTCGGACGCGGACTTGCTCGTCGCGGTCTTCTTCGCAGCGGTCGTCGGCACGTCAGGAGGGTAGCCGTCGGACCGTACGGTGACCGACAGGCACACCGGGCCGTCCGGATGACGACCGCTCGGCCTGAAGATCCCCCGAGGGGCCCCGGACGGACATGAGACTAAGGGTTCCCCGGGGCCGAACCCGGGTCCAGTGTCGCGGCGATCCCCCGGCGTGCTTGACTAGGGCTGGCAGGCATTCGCCCCGGGCCATGTACGGGTCGCGCCTCACCAGATGAATGTCCACCGCAGCGAGCCGAGGAGGCAGACCTGAACGCCGCACTGGCACCGACCCTCACCGCGATGGACCGCTGTGACCGCTGCCCAGCCCAGGCGTACATCCGCGCCACCTTGCACGGCGGCGGAGAGTTGTTGTTCTGCGCCCACCATGGCCGCCAGCACATTCCCGCGCTCTCCGATGTCGCCGACATCCACGACGAGAGCGAGAAACTTCTCGCACCACGCAGCGGCGACACCGGCGCCTGACCCGTGGGAGGCGTCGCCGACGAATTGTGGTCGGCGCTCTCGGCCCTGCTCGTCGTCGTCGGTTTCGTCGGGATCGTCGTTCCTGTTCTTCCCGGGATGCTCGTCATCCTCGCCGGGGTCCTCATCTTCGCCATGGTCGACAACTCGACCCTCGGCTGGGTGGTGTTCGGCGCCAGTGTCGTCGTCGCTGCCGCCGGCTGGGTGCTCCAGTACCTCGTCCCCGGTCGGCGATTGCGTGAGCGTGGGGTGAGCACGAGCACGCTCCTCCTCGCCGTCGTCCTCGGTGTCGTCGGCTTCTTTGTTGTCCCCGTCATCGGGGCGCTTGTCGGGTTCGTGGCCGGGATTTACACGGTCGAGTGGTGGCGTCGTCGCGACCCCGCTGCAGCGTGGGTACAGACGAAGCACGCTGCTGTTGCGGTAGCGCAGAGCATCGGCATCGAATTGGCTGCAGGGCTGGTGATCGGCGGCTTGTACGTGACCGGTGTCGTTCTCGGCTGATACCGACCACCCCTGGTGGTGCCCCGCCCCGTGACTACGCAAAGGTCACGAGTTGTTCTGGCGACGCTCCCAGCGCTCGTCGAGTTTGTCCATGAAAGAACGTTGGCCTCGACGACGGCCTCCGACACCGGCGGACGCGCCATCGGGACGCACCATCGCCAGGCGGGCGCGGCGTGGCGGCGTGGCAGCAACTACTGCCGAAGCGACCATCAGAGCAAACCCGACCCCACCGACCCACATCGACGTGTTCACCCCGACCAAGACCAGACCAAGCCCGGCGAGGACGCCGACGGCGCCGATGAGCCACCGTCGGTGCTGGAGCGAAGCGAGCCCACTGCCTTGCATCTGCGAGGCGAACTTGGGGTCGTCGGCGGCGAGCGCCTGCTCCATCTGGTCGAGCATGCGCTGCTCGCGGTCAGAGAGGGGCACGGATCCTCCCGTGGTAAGCGGCGTCCCGGCCGGGCGCCTTTGCAAGTCCTGCGGTATCAGAATA
>JBOFJB010000220.1:0-2930 GCA_051650465.1 Dermatophilaceae bacterium
CAACGTGGGCTTGTGGATCTTCGACACGAGCACGATGGCGTGCACCCGCGAGGGCAGCAGCTGCTGGCGGGTGTCGCCCTCGTCGACGGCGAGCTCGCGGCCCACCTTGGCGTAGTGCCGCCGGATCCCGGTCATCAGCACGAACAGCACGACCATCGCGGCGATGGCGAAGCCAGCTCCCTGGAGGAACTTGGTCAGCAGCACGACCACGAGCACGGTGCCGCACAGCCCGGCCCCGATCCCGTTGATCACCCGGCTGCGCATCATCCGGCCCCGCGTCGCAGGATCGCGCTCCAGGCGCAGGTGCCGGTTCCAGTGCCGCACCATGCCGACCTGCGAGAGCGTGAAGGAGACGAACACGCCGACGATGTAGAGCTGGATGAGGCGGGTCACCTCGGCGTCGTAGATGACGACCAGGGCGGCGGCGGCTCCGGCGAGGATGAGGATGCCGTTCGAGAACGCGAGGCGGTCGCCGCGGGTGTGCAGCTGGCGTGGCAGGAAGCCGTCGCGGGCGAGGATGGAGCCGAGCACCGGGAACCCGTTGAACGCGGTGTTGGCGGCGAGCACGAGGATCAGCCCGGTGACGATCGAGACCATCACGACGCCGGGGGTGAACCCCGAGAACACCGACTCGGCCACCTGCCCCATCACGGTGTTCTGCACGTAGTCCTCGCCGACCGGCACGCCGTCGCGGGTGAGCTGGATGGCGGGGTCCTCGGCGTACTTGACGCCGGTCCAGGTGGCCAGCGCCACCATCGAGACGAGCATGGTGATGGCGACACAGCCCATGAGCAGCAGCGTCGTCGCGGCGTTGTCGCTCTTCGGCTTGCGGAAGGCGGGAACCCCGTTGCTGATCGCCTCGACGCCGGTCAGGGCCGCACACCCGGAGGAGAAGGCGCGGAGGAACAGGAACGCGAGAGCGAGGCTGCCGAGCTGCTCGTACCCCGGCTCCGGCAGGAGCTCGAGGTCGGCGCTCTCCGCCTGGGGCAGCGTTCCGCTGGTCTGCCTCCAGAAGCCGAGGAGAGCCATCCCGATGATGGTCACCATGAAGGTGTAGGTGGGCACGGCGAACGCGGTGCCCGACTCGCGGACCCCGCGAAGGTTCATCGCGGTCAGGGCGACGATGATGCCCACCGCCACAGCGGCCTCGTGGCCGCGCACGAACCCGAACGAGTTCGCGGCGTTCTGCACGCCGGCCGACACCGAGACCGCGACCGTGAGGACGTAGTCGACGAGCAGCGCGCTCCCGACCGTCAGCCCGGCCTTCGGCCCGAGGTTGACGCTGGCGACCTCGTAGTCGCCGCCACCGGACGGGTAGGCGCGCACGTTCTGGCGGTAGCTGGCGATGACCACCACCATGACGACGACGACCGCGGCGGCGACCTTCCACGAGTCCGTGACCGCCAGCGCACCGCCGGCCAGCCCGAGGGTCAGCAGGATCTCGTCGGGTGCGTACGACACCGACGACAGGGCGTCGCTCGCGAAGACCGGCAACGCCACCCGCTTCGGGAGCAGCGTCTCGCTGAGCCGGTCGCTGCGCATGGCACGGCCGACGAGCAGACGTTTGACCAGCCGTCCCGGAGAAGACACGAGGGACACTGTAGGACCGGCGCGCCCATCCGTGTGGGCGGGCCGGACGTGCCCGGGGACGACGGGCCCGCCGGTGTAGCGTCGCCCCGTGCACTTCGTCATCATGGGCTGCGGTCGCGTAGGCGCGTCGCTGGCCCGGGCTCTCGAGCGCGCCGGCCACGAGGTGGCCGTGATCGACCAGGACGAGTCGTCGTTCCGGCGGCTCGGCACCTCCTTCGAGGGTCGCACCGTGACCGGGGTGGGGTTCGACCGCAGCACCCTGCGGGCGGCCGGGGTCGACCAGGCCTACGCGTTCGCGGCGGTCTCCAGCGGGGACAACTCCAACATCCTCGCTGCCCGGGTGGCCCGCGAGAAGTACGGCGTCGAGCACGTGGTCGCGCGCATCTACGACCCCGGCCGGGCCGAGATCTACCAGCGTCTCGGCATCCCCACCGTGGCCACCGTGAAGTGGACCACCGACCAGATGCTGCGCCGGTTGCTGCCCCAGGGGCACGTCCCCGAGCACACCGACCCGTCCGGGCGGATCGTCATCGCCGAGATGCCGGTCGACCCGTCGTGGATCGGTCGCCGCCTGACCGAGATCGAGGCGGCCGCCGGCGGCCGCGTGGCGTACTTCACCCGGCTCGGCGAGGGTCAGCTGCCCGAGCCGGACACGGTCTACCAGGAGGGCGACTTCCTGCATCTCGCGGTCCGGCGAGACGACCTCGCCACTGCCGAGCGTGCCCTCGACACCGCTCCCCCGACCGTCTGAAGGCTTCAAGGGAGGCACCCATGCGCGTCGTCATCGCCGGCGCCGGCAGCGTCGGCCGCTCGATCGCCCGAGAGCTGCTCCGCAACGACCACCACGTCCTGCTCATCGACCGCGACGCCGATGCCGAGCGCGCCGCCAAGGTGCCCGAGGCCAGCTGGCTCCAGGCCGACGCCTGTGAGATCGACTCGCTGTCGGAGGCCGGCCTCGCCGACTGCGACGTCGTCGTCGCCGCCACCGGCGACGACAAGGTCAACCTCGTGCTGTCCCTGCTGGCCAAGACCGAGTTCGGCGTGCCGCGCACCGTCGCCCGGGTGAACAACCCGCGCAACGAGTGGATGTTCGACGAGGCCTGGGGTGTCGACGTCGCGGTCTCCACACCTCGGATGATGACGGCGCTCGTCGAGGAGGCGGTGAGCGTCGGCGACCTCGTGCGGATCTTCGAGTTCCAGCAGGGCCGCGCGATGATGGTCGAGATGACCCTCCCGGTCGGCAGCCCGTACGCCGGCTCCCGGGTCGGAGAGGTGCCGTTTCCCGCCGACACGGTGCTCACCGGCATCATCCGCGACGGCAGCCCCATCGCACCGAGCCG
>JBOFJB010000221.1:0-4805 GCA_051650465.1 Dermatophilaceae bacterium
GTCACGGCGGCGCTCGCGGTGCTCGTCCGGTTGCGCGGTAGCGAGGTCGCCGTCGTCAAACCGGCCCAGACCGGGGTCGGCCCGGGCGACCCCGGCGACGTCGACGCCATCCAGCGCCTCGCCGGTGACGTGCCCACCCGCGAGTTCATCCGGCTGCGCGACCCGCTCGCTCCTGAGGCCGCGGCCCGGCGCGCGGGGATGACGCTGCCGCCGGTCGCGCAGCACGCCCGCCGCATCGGGGAGTTCGCCGCGACCGCTGGGGTTGTGCTCGTCGAAGGCGCCGGTGGCCTGCTGGTGCGTCTCGACTCGCGAGGCGGCACCCTCGCTGATATTGGAAAAGCGTTGCGCTACAAGGGAATATCCTGCGGCGCTGTGCTCGTGGCGTCATCCGGGCTGGGCGTACTGAACACCGCGGCACTGACCGCGGAGGCACTGTCTGCGCGGTCGCTGCCACTGCTCGGGGTGGTGGTCGGGCGCTATCCGGCCGAGCCCGGCCTGGCCGAGACCGAGAACCTGCACGACCTGCCCCGGGTCACCGGTGCACCGCTGTGGGGCGTCATCCCCGACGGTGCCGGCCGGATGACGCCCACCACCTTCGCAGCGGCCGTTCCGGACTGGTTCGACATCTCATGACCCGTCCGGACTCATGAGTGTGCCGACCGACAACACCCGTCATGGCTAGGGTTGCCGGATGCGGGTCGGGGTTTACGTGGACGGTTACAACCTCTACTACGGCGGACGCTCGTGCTGCGGAAGAGGCTCGCCCGGGTGGACGCGGTGACGAACCCGTCCGCTGCGGCCGACCAGGACGTGTATCTCAAGGCGCTGGTCGCCAGCGGCTCCGTTGACTGGATCGAGTACGGCAAGTACGTCGCGCGGACGAAGCGGGCGCTCGTCGCGGTCGACCATCTGCAGTCGAGGAGACCCGAGATCCTCACGTCGCAGTGGCCGGTGATGGTTCAGAACGGCTCGGGCACCCCCGTCCGCGATGCCAGGTTTATGGTGTCGTACCTTCACCTGGAAGAGAAGGGGAGCGACGTCAACGTCACCGCGCATCTTTTGATCGACGTGCTCGACCGACAAGTGGACGCCGCTGTGGTGGTGTCCAACGACAGCGACTTGGCGTACCCGCTGAGGCAGGTGCGTGACCGTGTCCCCATCGGTCTTGTGAACCCTCGCGACGCTCCTACTGCGGGCTCGCTACGCGGCATCCAGTCGGAGGGCGCGGGGCAGCACTGGTGGTGGAAGCTTAGCGCTTCGAACTACACCTCGAACCAACTTCCCGACTCGGTCGGAGATCGGACCAAGCCTGTCGGCTGGTGAAGCGCGCTGAAAGATCGGTGTCCAGCACTGAACATGTATCGTGGTAGTCACTTACTCACCCGGCCCCTTGTGGGCCGGGTCTTTTTTTGCCCGTTGCGCTTCGAAGAACCGGCGACACTTCTCGGCCTCGTGACTCCCCGCGCAGCCGGCGCCCGAGCGCGGCGAGAATGGGCGGATGACGTCTGCGCACCGTCCTTACCGGATCACCGTGGTCTGCTGGGGCAACATCTGCCGTTCTCCGATGGCGGAGTTCATGATTCGCGACGCCGTCGCTGAGGCCGGGCTCGCCGACCGGGTCGAGGTCGACTCCGCGGGCACCTCCGACGAGGAGGCCGGCAACGGCATCCACCCGCGCACCACTGCCGTGCTGCGACGCAATGGGCACGGCGAGAACGGCTGGAACGCTCATCGAGCCCGGCAGTTCGAGCGGGAGTGGTTCGACCGGGCAGACCTCGTGCTCGCCGCCGACCATGTGCACGTCCGGCTGCTCGACCGGCTCGCCGAAACTGACACCGACCGCGCCATCGTGCGTCTGGTGCGCTCGTTCGATCCCGATGCCGTCGCGGCCGGCGAACTGGGCATGGACGACCCCTGGTACGGCACCGACCCGGCCTACGACCGGACGTACGCCGAGATCGCGGGGGCGCTGCCCGGCATCCTCGACCACGTACGCGCCGACCTCGACCGCCGAGGCACCGCGCCGGACGACGGGCGGTAGCACTCGGACCGGGACCGGACCGGGACCGACGCCGAGACCACGTAGCGCACCCGACCCACCGGACGCACCCGAGCGGATGCGGACGCGCCCAGGCGGCATCCAGGTGCTCTGGGAGGATGACGGACATGTCCCTTCCCGCTGACGCCACCAGCCTGGCTGGGCTCGAGCCGGCAGTCGCCCTTGGCGCCCTCGACGGCCGGTACCGTACCGCCGTCGCGCCATTGGTCGACCACCTCTCCGAGCCCGCTCTCAACCGAGCCCGGGTGCATGTCGAGGTGGAGTGGCTGATCCACCTCACCGACCTCGAGGTGGTGCCCGGAGTACGCCGGCTCACCGGGGACGAGCAGGTCGCGCTGCGGGCGGTGGTCAGCGGCTTCGGCGCGGATGACGTCGCCGAGATCGCCGAGATCGAGCGGGTCACCCAACACGACGTCAAAGCCGTCGAGTACCTGCTCAAGCGCCGCCTCGCCGAAATCGCGCCGGCGCCTGAGGACCGCGGCCTCGCCGAACTCGTGCACTTCTGCTGCACCAGCGAAGACGTCAACAACCTCTCGTACGCGCTGATGGTCCAGGGCGCGGTGCGCCAGGTCTGGATGCCGCGGGCGCGGGCCCTGCTCGACCGGCTCACGGCGATGGCCGCCGACCTGCGCGACCTGCCGATGCTCGCGCACACCCACGGCCAGCCGGCGACCCCCACGACCATGGGCAAGGAACTCGCGGTGCTGGCCTGGCGGTTGCGGCGCCAACTGGCCCGCGTCGACGACGCCGAATACCTCGGCAAACTCAACGGCGCCACCGGCACCTATGGGGCGCACACCGCGGCCGTGCCCGGAGCCGACTGGCAGCAGGTGAGCCGCTCCTTCGTCGAGCACCTCGGGCTCACCTGGAACCCACTCACCACCCAGATCGAGAGCCACGACTGGCAGGCCGAGCTCTACGCCGACCTCGCCCGGTTCAACCGGGTGCTGCACAACATGTGTACCGATGTCTGGGCCTACATCTCGCTCGGCTACTTCGCCCAGGTGCGCGGGCAGGGCACGGTGGGGTCGAGCACGATGCCGCACAAGGTGAACCCGATCCGCTTCGAGAACGCCGAGGCCAACCTCGAGGTGAGCAACGCCCTGCTCGACGTGCTGTCGGCCACGCTCGTGCAGAGCCGTCTCCAGCGCGACCTCACCGACTCCTCGATGCAGCGCAACATCGGTGTGGCCGTAGGGCATTCGGTTCTTGCCATCGACAACGCCGCACGCGGGCTCGACGGCCTCGACGCCGTACCGGAGGCGATGGCCGCCGACCTCGACGCCAACTGGGAGGTGCTCGGCGAGGCCGTTCAGTCGGCGATGCGTGCCCTCGGCGCCGCCGGGGCACCGGGCATGGACGAGCCGTACGAGCGGCTCAAGGAACTCACCCGCGGCCGACGCATCGGCCATGACGACCTCGTTGTCTTCGTGCGCGGACTCGGCCTCCCGCCCGATGTCGAGAACAGGATCTCCCGGATGACGCCCGCCACCTACGTCGGCCTGGCGCCCGAACTGGTCGACCACCTGGGCGGGCCCGAGCAACGGTAGCCGCACCCGCTGGCCCGTCTACGGTTCGGAGCAGTCGCAACGCCACCGCGACACGAGGTGCCGACCGGGCGAAACGGGTGACCGGATGAAACGGCCGGCACGAGGTTCAGCCGCCAGTCGGATTAGATGGTGACGCCGCCACGCAGCGTCTCGAAGGTGACCGACATCAGTCCAGGCGTCCCGTGCGGCGACACGAACTCGAAGCCGATCGCCGATGAGGTGTCGTCGGCGGGCTGGCCGAGCCACTCACGTACCCGATCGGGGTCACCGGCGATTTGCAGCGACCCGATGGTGACCGTGGTGTGCGCATCACCCGAGGGATGCAGCGTGCCCTCCTCCCACTCGAGGAAGAACGGCAACTGTGGGTCAGCCTGCAGCCCTTTGACGCCCAACTGCTTCCACCGCAACTCGACGCCGTCAGGCCGGCGCCGGTTTCCGTCGACCGCATGCCGGCCGAGCCGGGATTCCTGCTCGGAGATGTCGTCGACCTGGACCACCCAGCCGAGCCAGCCACCGCCACATTCCGAGCGGGCCCGCACGACCTGGCCAAACGGGGCCTTGTCCGATGCCGGGTGGTCGAGCACCCCGACAACCTCGATGTACCGCTCATGGGCCAACGGAAGAATGACGTTACGTGTGCCGAACCTCGGGTGTACCCCGCCGTCGATCGCTGGCACGCCGATCAGGTCGGCCAGTCGAGCAGCGGTGGCCTGGATACCGTCGCGCTCTGCCGCATAGACGACGTGGTCGACTCGCATGCCCGTCATGGTTGCACACGCGCATCGCTCCCCTTGACACCCCCCTCGGCCGGCAGCGCAGCCACCCCCGTCACGACCCGCCACCCAGCCAGCCTGCAGAACAGCCACCTGATCACGACGCGGCTATGTCATCCGTGGCCCGGAAGCCGAGCCGGCGCTGCGGCCCGACCCCGCCGTCATTCGTGACGCTGCCGCACCGCTTCGTACGCCACGACGGCCGCGGCCGTCGCCGCGTTGAGCGAGTTGACCCGACCCGCCATCGGGATACGCACGCGAAGGGCTGCGGTCTGCAGCAGGGCCTCGGTCAGGCCGTGCTTCTCGCTGCCGACGGCGATAGCAAGCGGGCCCTGCAGGTCGGCGTCGGTGTGCCGCAACGCGGCGTCGGGTGTGGTGGCTACCAGGCGGATACCGTTGAGCCGCAGCCAGGCCCGCAGTTCC
>JBOFJB010000222.1:0-3031 GCA_051650465.1 Dermatophilaceae bacterium
CCGTCGGCGAAGCCCATGTACCAGTCCGGCTGGGACCCGGCCGTGACGGCCGACGGGTCGTAGGGCCCGTACCCCCAGATCGGGTTGATCTGCACCACCGCGGAGATCAGCGCGAGGATGCCGAAGACGATGAAGAAGAAGCCACCCGCCTTGGCCGCGTAGACCGGCATCACCGGATACCCCACGACGTTCTCGTTGGTCCGACCGGGCCCGGGGAACTGGGTGTGCTTCTGGACGAACACCAGCCCGATGTGCGCGATGAACAACCCGACGAGAAGCGCCGGGATGAGCAGGATGTGCACGGAGTACAGCCGCGGGATGATCGACTCGCCGGGGAACGGCCCGCCGAAGATGGCGTAGACGAGGTAGGAGCCGATGACCGGTGCGCTCTGCACGAAGCCCTGCATCGCCCGGATGCCGGTGCCCGAGAGGAGGTCGTCGGGAAGGGAGTAGCCGGCGAAGCCCTCGACCACCGCGAGCAGGGCGAGCACCGAGCCGATGACCCAGTTGACCTCTCGAGGCTTGCGGAAGGCCCCGGTGAAGAACACCCGGAACATGTGCACGACGAGGGCGACGACGAACATCAGCGCCGCCCAGTGGTGGATCTGGCGGATGATCAGCCCGCCCTTGATGTCGAACGAGATGTCGAGCGTCGATGCGTAGGCCTCCGACACCAGCTGGCCGCGGAGTGGCACGTACGAGCCGTCATAGGGGATCAGTCCGGCGCTCGGCACGTACCAGAAGGTGAGGAAGACCCCGGTGAGCAGGCACACGATCATCGAGTACATGGCGATCTCGCCGAGCATGAACGACCAGTGGTCGGGGAACACCTTCTTCATCAGGTAGCCGAGCGGCTTGGCGGTGCCGGTGCGGTCGTCGACCCAGCCCGCGACGCCACCCACCTTCTTCGCGGTCGCCGACGACGGCGCGCTGGGCGGCTGGTCGCCGTCACGAAGGAGGTCGGCGGCGCGGGCGGTGGTCTCGGACGTCGCGCTCATCTCAGTCACGCTCCCAGAAGCTCGGGCCGACCGCTTCGGCGAACGGCTGGGTGGAGACGAGGTATCCCTCGTCGTCGACGGTGATCTTCAGCTGCGGCAGCGCGCGTTTGGCGGGACCGAAGATGACCTTGCAGTCCTCGGCGACGTCGAAGGTGGACTGGTGGCAGGGGCACAGCAGGTGGTGGGTCTGCTGCTCGTAGAGGCCGACGGGGCAGCCGACGTGAGTACAGATCTTCGAGTACGCCACGATCCCCTCGTACCCCCAGTCGAGCTCCTTCTGCGAGCGGATCTCGGTGGGGTCGAGACGCATCACGAGGACGGCGGCCTTGGCCTTCTCCTCGAGCGGGTGGTCGGTGCCGCCCTCGCCGGTCTCGGGGTCGGCGAGCAGCCCTTCAGGGAGCACGTGCACCACCGAGCCGATGGTCAGGTCGGTGGCCTGGATCGGGGTGTTCTCCGGGTCGCGCACGAGCCGGAGCGGCCGGAACTCCGGGACCTCGCCGGGGCCGCTGGGCCCGCCGTTCCAGAAGGTCAGCGACAGGCTCTCCTTCGGCATCTTGCCGAGCGACCCGCCGACCTGGAGGAGCAGTGGTGCCGCGAACAGGCCGAGGGCGCCGCCCATCGTGTACTTGATCAGCGGGCGCCGCGAGAGCTGCGAGGTGCGAGAGCCGTCGCGCAGCGTCGCGACGACACCGGACCGGGCGTCGTCGGAGGACCGCATCGGATGACGCTCCTCGACGAACTCCTCGTCGGACATCAGCGTCTTCGCCCAGTGCACGGCACCGAAGCCGATGCCGAGCAGGGAGAGCGCCAGGGTGGTTCCGAGGGCGACGTTCGACGCGCTGGTGACGCCGACCCCGGGGATGAACACCGTCTGCTCGACGTCGACCATGAAGTAGAGCACGATGAACCCCACTGTGCCGAGCATGGAGAGACCGAACAGGGTGACCACCTGACGTTCGGCCCGGGTGGCGGCCTTCTCGTCCTGGTCGGCCATCCGCGGCACGTGCGGGGGCAGACCGGGGTTCTCGAAGCGCTCCGGCAGGCCGTCGGTGCCGGTGACATGCCCGTCGTCGAGGCGTACGAGGGTGCCCTTCCCGGCAGTGGTGCCGGTGGTCGTGGTGTCCTGGTCACTCATCGGATGCCGTTCTCTGGTCGCACGGGTGGAGGGACGGATGGGGTGGCTAAGCGGCTTTCGAGCCGAGCCAGACGGCGCAGGCCACGAGGATGCCGAGCCCGAAGACCCAGGCGAACAGCCCCTCGGTCACCGGGCCGAGCGAGCCGAGGGTCATCCCGCCGGGGCTCTCCTGCTCGGACACCGAGTCGAGGAAGGCGATGATGTCGCGCTTGCTCTCCGGCGTGATCGTCGCGTCGTTGAAGACCGGCATGCTCTGCGGGCCGGTGGTCATGGCGGTGTAGATGTGCTTGTCCTCGATGTCGCGCGAGATCGCCGGAGCGTACTTGCCACGCGTGAGCGCGCCGCCGGCGCCGGCGAAGTTGTGGCACATCGCGCAGTTGACCCGGAACAGCTCGCCGCCCTTGGCCGGGTCGCCGCCGGAAGGGTCGGTCGCCTCGTCGTTCGGCACCGCCGGCCCGGGCGCGAGCGAGGCCACGTAGGCACCGAGCGCGGCGATCTCCTCGTCGCTGAAGACGACCGCCTTGTCGGGCGCCTGGACGGCAGGTGCCGCCATCGGCATCCGCCCGGTACCGACCTGGAAGTCGACCGCGGCCGCGCCCACCCCGGCGAGCGAGGGCCCGGCGATCTGGTCGTCCTGGCCGGTCTGCCGTCCTTCTGCATTGAGCCCGTGGCAGGACGAGCAGTTCGCACGGAACAGTGCCTTGCCCTCCTCGACGTTCTGGGCGGGCAGCGCGGCGGTGGTGGCGTCGGCCGGCTCCGGAGCCACGGCGGCGTAGACCGCGCCGGTGAGGAGCAGCCCGACCATGACGAGGACGGCGATCGCCGCCGGGTGGCGGCGACGGGCGGCCAGTGCGTTCACGAGGAGTGCTTCCTGTCGGGTCGTGAGTCGGTGGACGGT